>DATFZT010000236.1:0-15950 GCA_035314185.1 Terriglobales bacterium | reverse complement strand
GGAAACTCCTGATCTCTGCCAGCGAGAACGAGGCCGGCCGCGCCGCCATCCCGTCCACAGTCACCCGCCAGTCCACGAAACTGGCTGCCTGGAGTCGTTTGAATTCATCGCCCAACGGATCGACTTCATTGGCGAACGGATTCTTCGAAATCTCGGTGCGGGAAAACTCACGGGCCCTGGAATGGCGGGTCAAAAGTCGCTGCGCCGCGTAGGTCAGCGTTTCTCCCGGGCCGTAAAGTCCTCCCGCGTCCGGCGGAATGAGCCAATGTTGCCGCGCGACTTTCGCAGCGACCGCGATCCCAGATGCACCGGCCGCCACAGCCAGCCCCGTGCTAATGAATTTGCGTCGAGAGCTATTGCTCATAACTTCACTCCGTCGGTGGGGTAGCGCGGCCGGTGATCATTGTTCCTGAAATCATGGCGCGCATACGATTTCGAAATCCCGCAACAAAGACCATCAGCACGTGAATCAACAGAAACAGCACAAGGAGTATCGTCACCAGGAAGTGCAGGCTGCGCGCCGTCTGCTGGCCTCCCAGGAGCCGAACGGACAGAGGGAATTCCGACGTGAATCCGAACGACATGGCAAGCCCCGTCCAGATCATCAATGGGAACAACACGAAGATTACGAGCAGATACGTGAGGCGCTGCAGCACGTTATACGACCACGCTTCTTCCTCGCCCGGCCGCTCGAAGCGCAAATGTCGAACCAGCGAACCGCCAAACTCCTTGATGGAAAGGTCAGAAGCCGCGGGAAACAGATTGCGCCGGAAATGCCCTGCGAAGAAGCCGAACAGCACGTACAACAAACCCGTCCCGACCGCAATCCATGCCGCCTGAAAATGGAGATAGCGGCTCCAGCCGTTCTGATCAGGGAGCACGTACCCATAGCCGGTGGGGACGGTATCCCTGGAGGATGGCAGGTGCAGATTGAGCCACGGGCGCATGTTTACGTTGCCGATCTCACCCCAGTAAAACCGTGGATGCGAAAGCACGATCTCTCCTCCGCTGACCAGCAGCGCGAGAAACGCTACCGTGGTAATCCAATGAGTCACGCGCACGAGCGCGGAGTGGCGCTTCCGGTGCGCGGCAGGCACTGCAGAACCAAGCTTGGCCGAAGAAGACAATTGGCGCGCACCGCGATCAGCGATCCGCAGACTCGCATCCATAAGTGGCCCCATCCCCGATGCTCTGGATTCTACAGCAGCCGCCGATTAGCCGAGGACCTTTTCGCTAACCATCGTGGTTGTTGGTGTAGCCGTCGGTTTGCTAGCACTAAATTACCTTCGTAAGCTTCCGCCGCTCGTTCCTCTCTGCTGAAATACCCGAAAACCACCTTTGTTTGAGGAGCGACACCATGAGCATGAGTATGTCCACTTTGGTCGTCATCGGCCTTCTATTCCTGGCCTGGGTATTCATTAAGCGCGTGCTGCCAATGCTGATTGTTCGGCAAATGGGCCGCTTCGCTCTTAAGAAAGTCGGGGAAAGCGCGATCGCCAAGGTCCCGGAGCAGATCCAGTTCACTCGTGCTGCCGCGCCGCAATGGAAAGATGAGGCCGCCATGCAGCGGCAGGCTACTCCGTTGGTGCGGGCCGGGTTTAGCGACCTGGGCACGTACAGCGTCGACAAGATGCCCGGCGCGTTGATCCGTGTCCTGTTTCAGTCGCAGACGCATGTGTCCGCACAGATTTGTGAGCATCCCCGGAGCGGAGGCTGGACCGAATTTGCCACGCGTTACATCGATGGTGGCAGTGACTATCTGACAACCTTGCCGGATCAGGGCATCGCTCCTCCGCCGTTTGCGCGAACCAGCCGCGCCGACAAGAGCACGCCGACGGATCGCCTCTACCAGCAACACCTGGCGCAGAGGAAATCGGCGGGGATCAAGCCTGTGGCTGCCAGCGAAGTGGTACACGAAATGGAAGACGCCTACCTGCGCTATATGGTCTGGAAGAAAAACAAAGGGCTCACGCCGGAAGAGGTCGCACACGCCACGGTGAAGTGGGCGAAGGCGAAGCAGCAAGCCGCGGGACAGTCCTGATCGAGCCTAACCGGGGCTAAAGCATACCGTTAAGATGCAGCCTTAGGATGCCTGGCGAGACTTGCCGTTTATCCAACAATTCCTAGTCAGTGTAAACTGCTGATTTTTTGCGAACTCTGTTATCGCCAACTAACGATTCGCCGCCCACTGGAAGCACAGTTCAAACCCGTCGGGGTCGCGTAAGTAAAGCTGCTTCATGTCGTATGCTGCCACTTTCGGCTCTTTCAAGTCGATTCCCTGGCGCGCAGGTGAGCGTATACCGCATCAACGTCGGGAGCAGCGAAATAGAGTGCAGTGTCACGATGGCCCGCCACACGTCGCGGGTCGGGAGATGGCGGGCGCTGGTCGTATTCGTAGGCTGTGTTCAGCATCAGGTCCGTCCCGTTCAACCTCAGCCAGACCCAGTTGTGGTTCGGTGCAGCTGTGTTCGCGTCGGTTGTTACGATCTGGAAACCGAGAACGTCGCAGTAGAACTTGAGTGACGTCGCCATGTCGAAGACCTGGAGCAACGGCGTCATCCCCTTAATGTCAACGGCCATATCGGACCTCCAGCCGGGAAGCGCGGCGAGGTGAAATTGTAATCCGCCGACAAAATTCGCGCGCGTATGACTGTTGATAAATCGCCGTTACACCAACAACCCGGTCGTTACTGAAATCTCGTGTTTTTCGGCAGTTGGGGCGACCTTCATGATGTTCGGTCGATTCACCACAGCCATTTAGTTCTCATCCCTCAGTTTGCTGCCCGTTATTATGCACGCCGAGCAATCCGGTGGAATTTTGCCCCCGGATCACGCTTCACTAGTGCAGACAGCAAATCATTCACACATCGCGGGCGACACGTTTGCCATAAAGTCCACCAGAAAGTGCGCTCCAGAGGCCGAGGTGAAGGAGGGGTGGAGAAAGCGGAGACAAAGATTAAAGATAAAGATGAGGACCGGGGAACGCTGCGGTAGCGTTCCCCGGCCGTGCTTGGTTCAGTCGTGACGGGTTCAGTGGAAGAGATTCAAGGTGTTGGTGGCATCGTCCACGTAGTAGACATTTTGCCCGACCGTAACCAGGCCGAACAATGCGCCGGAGCCCGGAGGATCGCCGCTGCTATCGAGTAGCGTCTTCGCGACCTGCAATCCATCGGACGTGGTCTGGACCATATACCCGTCATCTCCGTTCGCGGTGAGGATGTCACCGTTGGGTGCGACAGTCAGGCCCAAGGGATCGTTCAGGCTCCCGCCCTTCGTGATCGTAATGCCGGTGTGGGCGGTGGTTTGGCGCGTGATGGGATAAGGGATCGCGACGATACGGTTATTGAGGCTGTCGGCCACATACAGTGAGAAGCCGTCCGGGCTCAAGGCCACTCCCGTCGGGCCGATCACCAACGCTGCCGGGTCTGTGCGCTCGGCGAACCCCGAGCCAATTACGGTCATCGCTTCCACAAAGGGAGGCGCCGACTTCGAGAGAGTGAGATCGACTCGAACCACGGTGCCTTGATTCACGACGCTCCCGCCGGCTGCGACGGTGCCGTTCAGCACGTTGGTGACGAATAGCGCGGCAGTCCCCCCGCCGCTGACGGTCGAATGGTCGAGCACGGCCATGTCCCAAGGTCCGTTAATCAGCGTGCCGTAGATTGTTTCAGACACGTTTCCCATAGGATCCAGGACCAGGAGACATCCAGCTTGGGCCGTTGCCGCGGTGCCATCCGCGGTAGGCAAACTGCCGACGATCACCCAGCCACCGCGCAAGGCAACCAGCGCGGTGGTGAGACCGATGCCGCCGGTGCAAGCGCCGGGTAGTGCGGAAGCGTCAATCTGGGCGAACTGGCTGACTGTGCCGCCCGGAGATATCTGCATGATCGTAGTTCCGGTTCCTTGCTGGTTGGACGCGGCGTTGAAGTTGCTGATGAGCAAGTTCCCCTTTACCAAGTGTCCAACCGTGTTCGGAACGACGAAGATGCCGTACGGGTTGATATCGCCGTTTGCGGGCACGGTGGAAGCGATGGTTGCGATGGTGTGCGGTAAGTTGGTCGCTGGCGACTCAGCGGCGGCGAAGCCAGATACGAGGCACGAGAGGGCCAGTAAAGTGCTCGCCACCCGGACGAGAGCCGGAATTCGAGGGTCACATTGTAGACGCATTTCTTTCTCCTTGACTCTTCTGAGTTGATGGCAAGCGGCATACCGTCTTCAGGAGCCTTTTGGGGATTAGCTTCGGAGCCCGGAGACGGACGCGTTTGCAATAGAGAAAGCTATTCGAGTGCGGCAGACAACATGTCACAGGATTGTCAAGGGATTGTCTACTTTTACCCGCAGCGAGACTGGCTACCAGCGCGATGTCAACGATTCGTCGGCTCTCGCGTGTCGGCGTGTAACCAAGATTGCCATCGACAGGCGAGCACGCCAGAGCGAAAACAAAAGGCATGAGGAAGTGTTGCCTTTTATTTTGCCTGCTACTGGCCGGTTGCGCGGCCAAGAAGCAGCCGGTTGCGACGACCGCTCCGCCAATCAGGAGCCAGTTGCCACCAGCCACTGCCGAAATCGTCGAACACTGTGTAATCGTCAAGCAGGAAAATGCCAACACGGTGACCTGCAGTTGTCTTCCCGTGACCACCGTGATCGATTCGAAAACCGGGCACACCAAGTTAGTCTGCAAAAAAATGAAAGAGGAAAAATGAGACCGGGACTGGCAGACTGAAGTGGTGACACGTCCCCATTGCACTAACAACCGGGTCGTTAGCGTAAACGCTCGATTTCAGCACTGATCCGCATCTACGAACCGAAAGGTCAACCCAGTCTGAGGTGTCAGCCCCGCAACCAGTGAAAAGGTACAATGTATCTCGATTATGCGGACGGTTTCCGACATCTTCGCGCAAATCTTCCGCAATCTCTGGGCGCACAAGCTGCGCTCGTTCCTGACCATGTTCGGGATTGCCTGGGGCGTGGGATCTTTGTTGCTGCTGGTGGGCGTGGGCGAAGGCTTCCGCTCAGGCAACAAGCGTGAGCTGGCCGAGTTTGGCAAGGACATCATGTTTATCTTTCCCGGGCGCGCGCCTGCGGTTGCCGGCAGCATGAACTCCGCTCGTTCCTACTTGCTCACCTACGAGGACTACGTGGAGATCCGCACCCAGGCCCCACACGTCCGCAATGCCTGCCCCGTGCTTTCTCGCACCGACCTGCACGAGGTCAGCGAATTCGCCAATGCCGGGGTCGAAATCCTGGGCGTGGAGCCGCAACTTAACGAGATCAGTTATCTTCCCCTCAAGGAGGGACGCTGGCTCAATGAGATGGACAACGCGCAGAGACGCAATGTGATCGTCCTCGGCAACGAACTTCTGAAAACTCTGTTTCCCGGGCGGCCAGCGGTGGGCGCATTCGTCCTGCTGAACGGCCTCAGGTTCGAAGTCGTTGGCAGCATGCCGCACCTCGGCCGCGGCGACAACACCTGGCTGAATATGCGTGGCTACATCCCTTTCCAGGTGATGGCGACCTACTTTCCGCTCAAGGGAGAGAACCACGAGAACTCCATTTCCTTTATTGAATATCAGCCCACCGCGACGGCTGAGCACGTGCTGGCGGAGAATGATGTACGCAAGATTGTTGCCCGCAATCACGGATTCGATGCCCGCGATGAAAACTCCTTTGACCTCTGGGACACGATCCAGGAATCAAAAATGGTGGGAACCATCTTCGACGTGATGAATATGTTCCTAGGAGCGGTGGGCATGGTCACGCTTGCTCTGGGGGCCATCGGCGTCATCAATATCATGCTGGTTGCGGTCAGCGAACGCACCCATGAGATCGGATTGCGGAAAGCGCTGGGCGCCACCAATCGCAGTATTCTGTTTCATTTTTTCCTGGAAGGGTTGCTGCTCACACTGGGCAGCGGGCTAATCGGAATGGGTCTGGCGGCAGCCTTCATGGCAATGTTCGGCAACGTGCAAGGACCAGGCGGATTCGATCCCCCCAAATTAGTGCCCATGTCGGCCCTGCTGGCGATTGGCAGCCTGACGCTGGCCGGGGTGGTCGCGGGTCTTTACCCGGCGCGCAAAGCGGCCATGCTGCAGCCGGTGGAAGCCCTCCGGCAGGAGTGACGCAGGATGTTCCGTGGTCAGTTCCGTGATCTGCTCCGCGAAGCCTACGGCGCCATGCGGCACAATCGCCGCCGCACCGCGCTGACCATGCTGGGCATGGCCTGGGGCATCGCCACGGTGGTCATGCTGCTTGCCTACGGCGATGGTTTTGGCCAGGCCTGCGCGAACATTTTTGCCAATTTCGGCTCCAAGCTCGTCATCGTGGTGCCGGGCCGTACTTCCATGCAGGCCGGTGGCCAGAAAGCGGGAATCCCCATTCGCTTTACTCAGGACGATTTAGACACGCTTACCACCAACCTTCCGCAAATCAGCCACATCACGCCCTCCGTCGACAAGCAGGTGAGCGTCCAGTACGACACCAGGATTTTCACCTTCACCGTCACCGGTAATGATCCCAACGTGATTTCTGTTCGTGTCCTGAAGTTGGGGCAGGGCCGCATGTACAACATGGAAGACCAGATCCAGCGCGCCCGCGTAGCGGTGATCGGCTCGGAAGCGAAGGAAAAACTCTTTTCCGGACGCAACGCGCTGGGTGAGAGCATTCGGGTTAACGGTCTCAGCTTCGAAGTGATCGGCGTCCTCAGCGCCAAGATGCAGGAGGGAAATGACGATATCAACCGCGTGATCTACATCCCCTTCAGCACCATGAGCGATCTGAAGGACACTCACTACCTGGACTCCATCTGGTTCACCTACCAGACGCCCGAGTACGAGCAACTGGAACAATCGGTCCGCACCATCATGGCGACGCAGCACAAATTCAACCAGACCGACCGCCAGGCCGTGGAAGTGTTCAACATCATGACCCAGGTCCATCAATTTGAAATCATCACTCTCGGGCTGAAGGTTCTCATGGGCTTCATTGGCACGCTTACACTCGGCATTGGCGGCGTCGGCCTGATGAATATCATGCTGGTTTCGGTGACCCAGCGGACGCGCGAGATTGGCGTGCAGAAGGCGCTGGGCGCGCAGCGGCGGTACATCCTGCTGCAGTTCCTCGCCGAAGCTCTCACCATTACCTTCATCGGAGGTGTGCTGGGAGTGGTGCTGGCCTACGTGGTCGCGCTTTCGGTGGGAAGGCTCACGCTGTATAGCGCATTTGCTAAGAACGCGGAAGCCGGCGACATCCGCCTGATCATCGCTCCCGGAACGCTGATCGCCGCCACGCTCATTCTCGGCGCCGTTGGATTGGTCAGCGGCATGGTTCCGGCCTGGCGCGCCTCCCGCCTGGATCCGATCGAAGCTTTGCGACACGAATAAGGTAGTTCGGGCTTCTTGGATGCTACTTCAGCTTCGTGTACTCCGCTTTCGCTTCCTTCAGGATAGGAACATCGGTGTCGGCGTCTTTCCAAAGACCGAGAAAGTCTCGATAGGCGTCTCGGGCTCTGGCAGAATCGCCACCGCGAGCATAGGCGCGAGCCCGTCCCAGGCGGGCCGCGGCCCCCAACGGGGAATTAAGAACGATACCCGGGTGATCGATGAATTTCTGGAATTCCCCCGCCGCCTTACTCGCGTCGCCAATCACCAATTAGTGCTATCGCTGTTTACATCAGTTAGACATCCACCTTGCGCGTGACGCAAAAGAAAAGCCGCCCGATGTCCGGGCGGCTTTGTCGTTTGTTGCGCATGCAATGTTTACTTTCGCAGTGGTGGCTTCTTTCTCAGGAGATTTGGGCGAGCGGCGCTCGTGGCGGCTTCTGCAGATGCTGTGGACTGCTGGCAGCCAATGATCGCGTTGTTGGTGCCTTGGTTAAGGACAGTGTCGCTGCGTTCGGCGCAGAGAACGAGGTCATTCGTGGTCGACGGGTCCAGATAAATCTGAGCAAGGCCAGATGTTGGGTCAACAGTGAAGTTGCTGACGTTGTTGTTTGCCACAGTGTCGAAGGTGGTGCTCCACAGGCCGATTCCATCGTATCCGCCCGACCCCATAACGATGTTATTCCACACCGCGGTGCCCTTGGTGTAGTAGACACCGATGCCTTCCGACAGAATGTCCTTTACTCTAGCGGTGTTGTTCCAGACCGCCGCTTGAATCCACGGGCTAGTAGCGTCGTCGTAGAGGTACATTCCGTCGGCATTCTGCTCGGTCCCGACAAACTTGTTGTCATGAATGAAGTACCAGGATGGGCTGCTTGGTACAAATGGCACATACGCAGGAACAACCCACATGCCCGCGCAGTTACCGGAGGACTCGTTATAAGAAATCTCGACGACCGAGTTCTCCGAAGCTTCCATATCCAACCCGCCGCAGCCACCTTCGACGTGGTTCCCAGTGGTCGGCGAGCCGCCAATGGTCACCCGGCTCGATTTGGAGAATGCGTCCTGAGAAACAGCGACGTACAAGTTATCAAAAAAACTGCTCTGAACGGTGAATGAACCGCTTAGGAAGTAATAATCGAAGGGAGCGGAACTCCGGGGAAGCGCCCCAGTGTAGTGGACTCCATTGGTTACGTTATAGCCCCCATCATCAGTTGAAAGGAGGCTGGGTTGGCCTTCCATGCGAATGCGGTTGATGGTGACGTAGGTCGGATTCTGGCCTATGAAGGCCAGCACATCGAAAAGCATAGTGTATGTGATGCCTCCATCATCCACCCAAGGCTGGGTAGCTGGTACCGCGGTCACCTTGAGGGTCAAGTCCGAGACCCGAATGCTGCCATCCGCAAACACAAACAAGCTGGGCCAGAGACAAGTTGTGAGGTTGGGCTGGCACGAAGCTACGGTTTGGTCCAGCCAGTGGACCGGCAGATTGGGAAGGGCTTCGATGGTCGTACTGTCGATACCCATACCCTTGAAAGTTCCCTGAAAGTTGTAAACGACGACCTGCTTGGTTAAGTATTTTCCAGCGGCCAGCTTCACTGTGCAGCCCGGACCGTACGCCACGCACGCATTCAGCGCAGCTTGGATGTTGGCCGTGTCGTCTACGCCGTTTGGCGGCGGGACCTTCACTGTGTGACTGCCCGCCCGGACAGTAGCGGGCAGAAGCAGGATCAATCCCAAAATGCCCCAGAGAAGCGCAACTCTGAGGCCTACACGTTGCACTCGGCAGTTCATATAGGACATGTGGCTTTCTCCTCTCCCTAACAATTTGTCTGATGGACGTGAGTTGCCAGAAAATTCTGGTCATTCGCCTCAGGGGGTGTTGCGTCTCAACTGAGGGGAACTGCTCTTCGGGGAGGCGAATTCGATTAACGTCAGCACAAATGAGCGCGCACTGTCAGTGAGAAGTGTCACATCTTGATGTGCGCTGACGTCCAAGGACCGCAAGGCAAGACCGCCAATTGGCGCAACATCGCCATAGCGCTCCTTGACCGGACCCGCGACCTTAACCAAAGGCTGCTGTCGTTCTGCTCGCTTTCCAGTAGAGTAAGAAGTTACAAACATCATCACTGGCAAGGAACAGGAATAAAGAACAGGGAACGAGGACCAGCCTTAGCGTGAAGATTCGGTTAGCGGCGTGTCTGTTCTTTCTGACGGTCTTTCTGTCCCCCGTCTCAGCTCGAGCAAGCAGCCATCCGGCCAAGCCGGCCGATGTTTCCGACCCCGGTTACGCGTTTGCGCTCGCCGCCGCGAACCATTTCCTGCACGCATGGCAGACGGCAGACGCCGAAAACGGCATGGTCATGCTCAGCGATCACATCCGCCACACCCAGAACCCCGACCAACTGGAACAGTTTTTCTTTAGCGCGACGGATCGAGCCTTCGAGATCACGCGCGGCCACGGACATCCCGGCCGCTACAGTTTCCCGGTCGTGCTGGTCACACCCCGAGGATCCCATGTCACGCGCAAATTCTCCGAAATAATCCTGATCGAGACTGGCAAGAACGACTGGGTGGTGGATAAACTTCCCTAGGAGAGTCTTGAAGAACTCTGTTCAAGATAGTTTTGAAGGGGCATGGCTTCAGCCATGCCATTAATAACCCAATAAAACAAAGCGGCTTTAGCCGCTGAGGCTCGCATTCATGAAACGTATTCACAAAGTTGCTGTTCTCGGCGCCGGCACGATGGGCGCCCGTATCGCCGCCCATTTCGCCAACGCTGGTGTGCCTTCCCTGCTGCTCGACATCATCCCCCCAGACGCCGACGGTCCCGCGCGCAACAAAATCGCTGCCGCCGGACTCGACGGAGCCCGAAAATCCAAGCCCGCTGCGTTTTTCGAAGCGTCGCTCTCGCGCCTGGTCACCGTGGGAAATTTCGACGACGATCTGAAGCGTCTAGCCGAAGTGGACTGGATCATCGAGGCCATCGTCGAGAATCTAGAAATCAAGCGGTCGTTGCTGAAAAAGGTGGAGGCCGTCCGCAAACCCGGCACCATCGTCACCACCAACACCAGCGGCCTTCCCGTAGCCAAAATCGCCGAGGGATTTTCCGAAGACTTCCGCCGTTCGTGGTTTGGCACGCACTTTTTTAACCCGCCCCGCTATATGCGCCTGCTGGAACTGATTCCCACCCCGGATGCTGACCCCGCTCTGATCGACGCCGTCACCCATTTCTGTGACGCGCAACTGGGCAAGGGAGTCGTGCAGGCGAAAGATACTCCCAACTTTATCGGCAATCGCATCGGCACATTTTCTGTGCTCAACGTGATGCGCCTGATGCAGGAAATGGATCTGACCATCGAAGAGATCGACGCCCTCACCGGCCCAGCCGTGGGCTGGCCGCGCTCGGCCACGTTCCGCACCATCGATCTGGTGGGCCTCGACGTCCTCGGCCATGTGGTCACGAACATGACCCAGAACGTGCACGACGAGCGCAGTGAATTGCAGATTCCCGCTTTCTTTCGCCAGATGGTTGAACGCAAGTGGCTGGGCGACAAGACCAGGGGCGGCTTCTACAAGAAGAAGAAAAGCGCCGAAGGCAAGGAAGACGAGCGCCTCGCCCTCGACTGGAAGACGCTGGAATATCGTCCCCGCCAGAAGCCAAAGTTCGCCGCGCTCGACATGGCGAAAAACGTCGAGGAGCCAGCAGCGCGAATTCGCATGTTGCTCGGCCTCAACAGCGACGCCGCCGCGCCGCAGAAGCCCGACAAGGCCGCCGCTTTCCTATGGACGGCGCTCTCCGACCTCTGGACGTATTCCGCCAATCGCATTCCCGAAATTTCCGATTCCGTGGTCGAGATTGATGGCGCCATGCGCCAGGGCTTCAGTTGGGAACTCGGCCCCTTCGAACTCTGGGACGCCGCCGGCGTGGAAGCGACCGTGGCTCGCATGAAGAAAGAAGGCCATCCGGTAGCCGCCAATGTAGAAAAGCTGCTCGCCTCGGGCAGGAAATCCTGGTACGCCGACGATCCCAACACACTCTCCGGCCGCCAGTATTGGGATCTGGCAACCGCCAACTGGCAGCCGGTAGCTGTCCCCGCCGGAGTCTGGTCGGTCGAAGTCGCCATCAAAACCGCGGCAAAAACGAAGTCCAACGGCGTGGTGAAGAAAAATTCCGGAGCCTCGCTGGTTGACCTCGGCGACGGCGTGGGCTGCATCCAATTCCACTCCAAAATGAACGCCCTCGGCGCCGACATTATTTCGCTGGTCCTCCAGACGCTGAAACCGGGCGGCCCGGGCGACGCCTTCGACGCTTTCGTCATCACCAACGACGCGCAAAATTTCTCCGTGGGCGCGAACCTGATGCTGCTGCTCATGTCCGTCCAGGAAGAAGAGTGGGACGACGTTGACCTCGCCATCCGTCAGTTTCAGGGTATGAACCAAGCCATCAAGTTTTCGCCCAAGCCGGTGGTGAGCGCGCCCTTCGGACTCACCCTCGGCGGCGGTTGCGAAATCTCGCTCCATTCGGCCGCTCGCCAACCCCACGCCGAACTCTACATGGGCTTGGTCGAAGTCGGAGTCGGCCTGCTTCCCGGCGGCGGTGGCTGCAAGGAAATGCTGCTGCGCGCCCTCGACAGCGCAGCATCCATCCGTCCCGATGGCCGCGGGGATTCGGTGGAATTGTTGGAGGCGATGAAGAAGGCTTTCGAAACCATCGCCACCGCGAAAGTTTCCACCTCGGCCGAAGAAGCCCGCGGACTGGGATTCCTGTCGACTTCCGACGGCATCACCATGAACCGCGAGCGTGTTCTCTCCGACGCCAAAACGCGCGCGCTGGATCTGGTCCGGGCCGGTTATGAGCCTCCGGTGATGCGCACCAACCTTCCCGCTCCCGGCGAGAACCTCCTCGCCGCTCTAAAAATGGGAGTCTACATGATGCGGCAAGGCGAGTTCATCAGCGATCACGAACTGAAGCTGGGCACGAAGATCGCCGAAGTCCTTTGTGGCGGAAACATAACCCCCGGCACGCCCGTAAGCGAACAGTACCTGCTCGACCTGGAGCGCGAGGCCTTCAAATCCCTGTGCGGAGAAAAGAAAACGCAGGAAAGAATTCAATTCACGCTGAAAACTGGCAAGACGCTGAGGAATTAAAAACGCCCGTGTGGTGACGGGGCTCCACCCCGTCCAGGTTCACGTAGGAACAGCCGCCCTCGGCTGTCCAGCCGAACGCAGCTCGGCAGCTGAAGGTGGCGTCGCCCGGCGGCTCGAATGTCCATCGAGACGCTGAACTCACTCCGAAAGCGCCCGATCCACCGAGAACGCCCCGGCCCCGCGCAGCAGCGGCACAAATCACCAGCCAGCGCCCGCGAGAAAATAATCCCGGTCCCGGAAGCGGCGTATAATTTCAAAACTAGATCTTAGCGAAGGATGGTACAAACGAAAATGTCCGCAGGCAATGGCGATTCCACAAACGGTGCTAACGGCGGTACGAACGGCAACAGCCTGGATGCGGTCCTAAAACCGCGGGCAGAGTGGCTGGCGAAACGCAAGGCCGAGAACACAGACGGCAATTTCTCCCAGATGCATTACGCGCGCCGCGGCGTGATCACCGAAGAGATGGGATACATCGCTCACCGCGAAAAGATCGCGCCCGAACTGGTGCGCGCTGAAGTCGCGCGCGGCCGCATGATCATCCCCGCCAACATTAGCCATCCCGAACTCGAACCGATGGCCATCGGTGTCGAGTCGCTCTGCAAGATCAACGCCAACATCGGCAACTCCGCCGTCACCTCAGACGTAGATGAAGAGCTCAAAAAGCTGCACACCGCCGTCCACTATGGAGCCGACACCGTAATGGACCTCTCGACCGGCGGCGACATCCACACCATTCGCGAGGCCATCATCCGCCATTCGCCCGTCCCCATCGGCACGGTTCCGATCTACGAAGCGATCTCGCGCGTGAAGCGCGTCGAGGATCTCAGCAAGAGCGTGATGCTCGAAGTAATCGAAGAGCAGGCCCAGCAAGGCGTCGATTACATGACCATCCACGCCGGCGTGCTCATTCAATATGTGCCCATGGTGTCAAAGCGCATCACGGGTATCGTCAGCCGAGGCGGCGCGATCCTGGCCCAATGGATGACGCATCACCACAAACAGAATTTCCTCTACGAATGTTTCGAGGACATCTGCAAGATTTTTGCGAAGTACGACGTGAGCTTCTCGCTCGGGGACGGCCTGCGCCCCGGCTGCCTGGCCGACGCCAGCGACGAAGCTCAATTCGCCGAACTAAAAACTCTGGGTGAACTGACCCGCATAGCCTGGAAGCAAGACGTGCAGGTAATGATCGAAGGCCCCGGCCACATTCCGATGCACAAGATCAAGGAGCAGGTGGAAAAAGAAAACGAGTGGTGCGACGAAGCACCGTTCTACACGCTAGGCCCGCTGGTCACCGACATCGCTCCCGGCTACGACCACATCACCTCCGCCATCGGAGCGGCCATGATTGGCTGGTACGGCGCGTCGATGCTCTGCTACGTAACTCCAAAAGAACATCTAGGCCTGCCCAACGAAAAAGATGTGAAAGACGGAATCATCGCCTACAAAATCGCCGCCCACGCCGCCGACATAGCCCGCCAGCGTCCCGGAGTCCGCGACCGCGACGACGCCCTAAGTTACGCCCGCTACAAATTCGACTGGGAAAAACAGTTCGAACTTTCCCTCGATCCCGAAACCGCCCGCTCCATGCACGACGAAACCCTCCCCGAAGAGGGATACAAAACCGCAGCCTTCTGCTCCATGTGCGGCCCGAAGTTCTGCTCCATGAATTACTCCAGCAAAGTGGACGAATACAACAAGCAGGTGCACGGGCTAGAGAAGAAAGATTACTCGGAGCTGGTGGAGAAGCTGGTAACGCTAAAGTAAGTGCTCACGTAGGGACAGCCGCCCTCGGCTGTCCAAGCGGGATAATTCCCGCAAATCATTTTTACGGCCTCATCCGAGGCCCTGCATGGTAGATTGACAGACCAAAAGGGGGGCTCAAATGAAGCCACTCATGATTGGTCTGTTGTTCACACTTGCACCGCTCGCTGCTAACGGGGCGGACGCTCCAAAGTCCTCTGTGTTTATCAAGGCGGCGTGTGACGGCAAAATCTCTGCTGCCGTGGTTGCTTCTCTCAAGGGAGAGATTGATGCTTCGCAAAAATATCATCTTGTACCGAATTTGAGCGATGAGGGCCGCATGGGAGAAGTGCTTACCATAGGCATGGCATGCTCGGAGCGAACCGACGTTGCCTCCGTTGCAACAACCTATGGCAAGGCCAAGTGTTTCCCTGGCTCATACTGCCATCAAGCGGTTGACGGGAGCTCTCTTAAATCCGCCTTGTGTGATTCAAACGCCACCGCCGAATGTGGCCGAGCACTTTTCAAGACGTTCGACGATTATGTGAATCATATGACTAGTCCCGGTGCGCCACAGCTACAGTTACACTGATGTATTGAGCGTTCAAGGATAGGATCTCAAGCTCTCATGCCGAATCTGGTGTCTCTCAGAGTTAACCTCGCCTTAGTTCTTCTTTGTTTACCTGCCGTCGCTCAGATATCAGGCAAGCAGGACGTCGTTAGTCGCGACTTTTCTAAGGAGGGCGTAGTCGGCGAGCGACTGTGGACAAAAGTAGTCTTCCATTCCGACGGTTCCTACACCCGCGAGCAGAAGTCTCGGACGCGAATCCAGTCCGACGCTGGCGTGCAAGCGTACGCGGTCCTCCGTCCTCCTTACCAGACGTCTCTCGAACGCGTTGAGGTGCTGGATGTCCGAGTCACTAAACCAAATGGGGCGGTAGTCATGTCTCCACTGGACTCGATTCAGGATGTGCCTTCGCAAATGTATCCTGGAGCAGCTGAATACGGCCTCCTGCACGAAAAGCATGTTCCGGTTAAGGGGCTGGAACCCGGCGACATTCTTGAATATTCCGTCCGGTGGCTGGTAGAGAAACCGCTCGCCACCGGGCAATTCTGGTTCGGCCACCGCTTCATGAAGAACTCGATCGTTCTCGACGAGCAATTAGAAATCAGCGTCCCGAGCGACCGCGAGGTGAAAGTCAAAGGTCAAAATGTTCGGCCGACGATCCATGAGGAGAACGACCGCCGGATCTACACCTGGAAAACTTCGAATCTCGAAAGCCAGAGCGCGGAGAAACAAAATGAAGACCAGAGTTACAATGCCATCCGTGGATTGCTGCCGGCACCGGATGTGTTGATCAGCAGTTTTCGAACCTGGGAAGAAGTTGGCCGATGGTATGAGAGCCTCCAGAAGGAAAAAGTCCAGCCCTCACCGGAGGTAAAAGCGAAGGCGGAGGAGCTGGCTAAAGGCCTCCCGGACGACGATGCGAAATTGCGCGCCATTTATAACTACGTTAGCCTGCGTTATCACTACGTGGGAATTGCTCTTGGTGTCGGGCGTTATCAACCCCATGCGGCGTCGGAAGTTCTCGCAAACCGGTATGGCGATTGTAAAGACAAGCACACTCTCCTAGCGGCCTTGCTCAGCGCAGTTGGAATCCGAGCCTACCCGGCCCT
>DATFZT010000235.1:0-16876 GCA_035314185.1 Terriglobales bacterium | reverse complement strand
CAGCTCTACCGGGATTTCTTGCCGAGCGAGGCTTTTCGGGTTGCCGTGGGCCGGACCGGCAACAGCAAGCACAATAGCGATTACAGCTAAGCTGAAACGAAGGGTCCAGGACAAACAATAAGATTTTGCGGTGATGGAGCTCATCGGCAATGGCAAGCTGCGCCTTCCGCACTACTTTAATTCAGAAAAGTGCTGCGAACAGATGGAAACTTTGCCCCCCGCGCCCCACCTGCATAATGCCGCACTCGTCCAGCCCGCCCCTCTCGCTCGCGCGCGTGCCCCCGACCCACTCCAGAACTGTTTACTACTCAGTAACGAGACCGGTTTCAAAACGCTCTACCTCCTATCCCGTCAAGAGTGTGCGGGGGATATTAGAAGGTCTGCTAGTGGAGAGCCGGGCGCCCCGCCCGTGTGGAGCGGACACTCCTGTCCGCTGCCTTTGACTTTGCATTATCGAGCACGATTCGGCAGGTCAAGGCAATCAAGCCCCAGTGATTCTCGGCCCCACCGAGAACTAAGAACAACACCAAGGCCAAAGGCAGCGGACAGGAGTGTCCGCTCCACATGCGCTGGCGTCACTACGATTTCTCGTCCTTGTGCCGCAGCCATTCGATAAACATCTGTTCCTTCGGCTTGTCATAAGCCATGAGCAGGTGCCGAATGCTGCGTCCGCTGACAAAGTGGCACACTTCTTCCGCCAGGTTCTTGGCATGGTCCCCCGCCCGTTCGAGAGACTGCGTCATGAAGATAACCTGCAGGCTGGAGTGGTGCGCGATGTTCTCCGGATTCTCGATATGCCGCAGAAAGATGATATTGCGCAGCCGGTCCATCTCCGCATCGGCGCGCAGTACGTCGATGGCTTTCTTGACATCGCGCTGCGAAAACGATAGCCCGACATCGGCCAGCATCTTCTCCAGAACCGTAGCCATGTGCGTCAAGTCGCGCGCATCCTGCGAGTCCAGACGCCCTCCCGCAGCCTGCGCGCTGGTGGCAAAACTCAAAAGCAGATCCCCGATGCGCTCCAGTCCGATCATCACCTTCATGCAAGCCAGCAGTTGCCGGGTTTCGGCCTCCGGAACGCGGGTGATGGTCGTGGTCACGCCATTGTCCACTTCCAGGTCAATGGCATCGAGTTCTTTTTCGCACTGCCGGATGGCATTCAGCCGCGACATCGAACCCGTCGCGATGCCCTCGGCCGCGATGGCCGCCGCCTCGCGCGCAAGTTCACAGGCTTCCACCGTGCGCCGCACCAGGCCCGTGTGCGAGGGCTCAGGCGGAGGAGTATTCACGGCTGTGCTCATAGACAAAACTGCCTCGCTTCGTTGGATGCCGGATCCGCTCTGCTGGACGCAAGCGGCACCAATCCAGAGTGTGACACACACTCCTAGCAAAAGCATAATTGCCAGCGTATCGAGGCAGGTTACAACTCGGTGAATTTCCTGTCATCGCAGCCGTTTCAAGTCGTATGCGGATGCGCGAGGTAGTGCTGCCTCAGCAGGTCCTTCCCGTAATCATTCCCGTTGGGCGTTCGCACCACACAGTGAATATGCTGTTGGGTGGGCGCCTTGGGATCGGCCGCAAACTTCGCCAGATTGGCTGGCCGCTGGTGGTCGAATTCAATCAGAATTACCGGACTCTGCACCCGATAATAGAACGCGCTATCACTCTCCGCGCCGCCGATCCAGCTGAACCACGTGTTGTCGATGTGCCGGTCCACTTCGTCCATCTTCACGCGAGTGTGTCCGTCGTCCATATTGCTGACGTAGAGCTGGATCAAGTCTCGCAGGCGGCGTCGTGCCGCATTCGCCAGGTCGTTGGCGCGTAAGCCGGCATAATCCAGTACCACGTTGTCCTTGAAGGCCTCGGTCAGGTTGTTATTGCCTGTCTTGGAGAAGTTAAGTACGGCCTGCCGGCGCTGAGCGTCGGACAGCGCGCGCAGCATTTCCAGGCCGTCGTTCTGCTCCTGTTGCAGTACGACGACTCCTTTGTATTTTCCCGACGTCGCCCGAACCGGCTCCGATCCCAAAAACAATGGCGTCATCACCACCTGATCGCCAAAGACGAAATAGTTGATGATGGCGTGATGGCCCGAGAACTGCCAGCCCCACGGTTCGGTCGCGGAGGGTTTGCCCAGGATGGTGATGAAATACAGCCATTCTCCCAGGAAAACGCGATCCTCGGCCAATTCCGCCAGCGTCTCGTTCAGGCGCATGACGTTACGGGTCAACTCGAATCCTTTGGTGCTCAGCGATGCCCGCATCAGGCCGAACGCCGCATCCCGCTGCGCATCGGTCATTTCTTGGAGGCTTATCCCCTGGCGCGCGTAAAAGTGCTGATTCATCCACTTTCGCCATTGCGCGTCCTCGACCGGGAACATCGTCCTGGCCAGCTGCACATTCGTCAGCGAAGCGATGAGCTTTCCCGCGGCGTTTCGCACCGGCTCCGTCGCAACCCCACTCCGGCTGATTTCAAACAGACTGGGGATAACCTTCCCGTCGGTAGTGATTCCCCGGAACGGCTCCGCGAGCCCTTCCCGCTCATAATCCTCGGACATTTGGCGAAAGCGCTCTGCCACATCCGCCGGAGTCGGAGTCTGTGTCTGGCCGAAGGCCCACGGGGCAATCACGGCCGCGGAAATCAGCGATGAAAGAAAATCCCGACGTGTGGGGAACTCCGGCTCGGGGTGGGTATGGGTGTGACCGGGATGATGCAGTTTGTGTGCCACCTTCACCTCCGCGACAAGTCGCAGCAAGATAGCATGCACGGCAGAGCCGTGCAATCGAGAAGGCCGCTGGTAGCGCACAGTCTGAAATCCACAGGGATTGAGCTGGAACCCGACCTGTGGCGAAACTCCTTTACATGGAAAAACCGCATTTAGTGATTGTCAGGGAAATCGACGGAAACCCTATCCAGGGCACCTGTTCCTCATGCAAAGACGTACTATTCGACACCAGTGCAAGCGAGTTCGCGCGCGTACGAAAGCAAAATCTCAAGAACCAGTTCCGGGAGCATTTCAGGAACGTCCACGAACGCGAGGACGCCGGCCGGCCGCTGCCGTGATCGTGAGAGAAGCTGGAGTGCCCGCCCACCTGGAAACTGCCGCACCACCGCGCCATGAAATATTACTATCGTTATCGCGTGTAGAGACGGGGCTTGCCCCATCTGGTGGTCGCCCGCGAACTATGCGCGAGCACGAACGGGAAGGGCGCGGCTCCCGAGCCTGCCCTGAGAGCAGCCGAATGGTGCCGCTACTACCAGCATAACGCGGGCTTAGCCCGTGAATTTCCGCTGTGTACTCTCTCAGGCCGCGCGGCATCCAGAACAGGATGACTTACCTGGTGAACTTCGGAGAATCTGGCAAGAACTTCATCGAAATAGGCAAGCGCCCCAAGGTTCAGGAAACTATGCTTAGGCTTGCGGTGCCCTTAAGGCAGACGGAATTTCGCCGCATTCGGAGACGAGAAACAATGCAGAAGCGCAAACTTGGAAATAATAAATTGGAAGTTTCGGCCCTCGGCCTGGGCTGCATGGGAATGAGCTTTTCTTACGGTCCGGCTCGAGACAAGCAGGAGATGATCTCTGTTCTCCGCGCCGCCGTGGAACGCGGCATAACATTCTTCGATTCGGCTGAAGTCTATGGTCCATTCACAAACGAGGAACTCGTGGGCGAAGCTCTTTCTCCGTTCCGCGGAAAAGTGGTGATCGCCACCAAGTTCGGGTTCAAACTCAAGCCGGACGGAAGTCCCGGCTTCATTGGTCCGGATAGCCGCCCAGAGCGCATTGAGCAAGTCGCCGAAGCCTCGATTAAGCGCCTCAAGGTCGATGCCATCGACCTGTTCTATCAACACCGAGTCGACCCGAACGTGCCCATCGAAGACGTGGCCGGAGCCGTAAAGGACCTGATTCAGAAAGGTAAGGTCAAACACTTCGGACTTTCTGAAGCGGGAGCAAAAACCATTCGGCGCGCTCATGCTGTCCAGCCCGTCACTGCAGTCCAGAGCGAATACTCGCTGTGGACGAGAGGCCCCGAAGCGGAAGTATTGCCGACCCTCGAGGAACTCGGAATCGGTTTTGTTCCCTATAGCCCTCTCGGCAAGGGTTTCCTGACGGGGAAGATGGACGAAAACACCAAGTTCGACAAAACCGACTTCCGCAGCACGTTGCCTCGTTTTACACCTGAGGCCCTCAAGGCGAATCAGGCCCTGGTGGATCTGCTCGGCAAGATCGCACAACGGAAGAAGGCGACCCCTGCGCAAATAGCGCTCGCATGGCTGCTCGCCCAGAAGCCCTGGATTGTTCCAATCCCAGGCACAACCAAGCTGCATCGTCTCGAAGAGAACATCGGAGCAACTGCAGTCGAACTTACGCCCAATGATCTTCGTGAAATCGAAAGCGCCTCCTCAAAGATCAAGGTGGAAGGGGCGCGATACCCAGAAGCCATCGAGAGAATGACAGGGTTATGAAAGGTTAATCCATGTACAAGGCAAAGGCTTATTCCGCTGCCAGTGCGACATCGCCGCTGGCCTCTACCACGATCGCGCGTCGCGATCCAACCGAACACGACGTACAGATTGAAATCCTGTTCTGTGGTATCTGCCACTCCGACCTTCACTCGGTGCGAAATGAGTGGAGCGAATTCATGCCCACCGTGTACCCGATTGTCCCCGGCCATGAGATCGTCGGCCGTGTCATCAAGGTCGGCTCCGCAGTCGCCAAGTTCAAGCCCGGCGACCTCGCCGCGGTTGGCTGCCTGGTCGACTCGGACGGCACGTGTCCCGAGTGCCGCGCCGGCTTTGAGCAGTTCTGCCCCAACCTCACACTCACCTTTAATATGCCGGACAAGCACCTCGGAGGCGTCACCTACGGCGGCTACTCCCAGAGCATCGTCGTGGACCAGCGGTTCGTCCTGCGTGTCCCCTCGAATCTGAACCTCGCCGGGGTCGCTCCTCTGCTCTGCGCCGGAATCACCACGTACTCGCCCATGCGCCGCTGGGGTGTCACCAAAGGCAAGAAAGTTGGCGTGGTCGGGCTAGGCGGACTGGGCCACATGGCCGTGAAATTTGCCCATGCGCTCGGAGTCCAGGTCGTTGTCTTCACCACTTCACCAAACAAAAAGGAGGACGGACTTCGTCTCGGCGCCGACGCGGTCGTAGTCTCCCGCAATGCCGACGAGATGCAAAAGCACACCGGCAGCTTCGATTTCATTCTCGACGCCGTCTCCGCCGATCACGATATCAATGCCTACATCAACCTGCTTCACCGCGATGGCAACATCACGATTGTCGGGGCACCGCCGAAGCCTCTCGCCATCGCTGCCTTCGGTCTGATTATGGGCAACCGGAATTTTTCGGGCTCGATGATCGGCGGCATCGCCGAAACTCAGGAGATGCTCGATTTCTGCGGGAAGCACAACATCACCGCCGATGTCGAAATTATCCCGATCCAGAAAGTCAACGAAGCCTACGAGAGGCTGCTCAAGTCCGATGTGAAGTACCGCTTCTCCATCGACATGGCTTCTCTCCGGTCTGAGTGAATAGAAGGCCATGAAGTGAGGAAATACAAGATATGGAAATCAAAAAAAATGGCTCGCAACCCTCTGTCAAGGGATCGTCAGAGTGGTTCACGGGCACCGTACGGATCGATCCACTGTTTCAGGCACCCGATCCGGCGCTCGTTCAGGGCGCCAGCGTAACTTTCGAGCCGGGGGCGCGGACTGCATGGCACACGCATCCGCTCGGTCAGACCCTGATCGTAACGGCCGGTTGCGGCCGAGCACAGCGTTGGGGCGGGCCGGTCGAGGAAATCCGCCCGGGTGACGTGGCCTGGTTTGCGCCCGGCGAGAAGCATTGGCATGGCGCCACGCCGACCACGGCCATGACGCACATCGCCATTCAGGAAAAGAAGGACGGCAAGGTGGTCGACTGGATGGAACAGGTCAGCGACGAACAATACCGCGAATCTTAGACCAATTGGGTGCCCCACCCTTCCCGCATCTTTTCGCGGGAGGGTGGGGGTTTTGACGTCCCGACGTGGGACGAAGCCAGACAAGCGGTCGCAAAATGCGCGACAAGGGTGGGGCAACCCTGAAGGAATGAGTGCACATGCCAACGCGAAACGATTCTCTAACAGACCGCCTTTCTCGATCTCGCGAAATTAACATCACTGTGACCGGCAGAAAGTCAGGACGCGCCATCTCAATCCCGGTCTGGTTTGTCTCGGAGGACGACAAGCTTTACCTCCTGCCGGTGCAGGGGTCGAACACACAGTGGTACAAGAACGTAATCAACAAACGGACGCTTCGGATCGATGCGCGAGGCGCAGGAGCGGAAGTCAAGGTAGTTCCGGTCACTGACGCCACACAGGTGTCGTCCGTGGTCGAGAAATTCCGCGCCAAGTATGGGACCATCGACGTGAAGAAGTACTATTCAAAGTTCGACGTTGCCGTCCTCGCTCAGATTCCAGGAACGCCATCATGATTGCAAAACGAGGTATTCTCGAAGGCGTGAAGACTAATAGCAAAGTAGTGCCTTTGCGGGGCCCGGGCAACGCAGCAGACCCAAGCGAACCAGATACGGCCAAACTTGCACGCCTGCTTGCCGCCTATGCCCCTCACGACGGGAGTTTTGAGCTGCGCATCCCCGGCGTGCACGCCAGTCGCTTCTCACGCATCAACAAGGAATGTGTGCATGCGCTCCGGGTGCCGTCGTTGTGCATCGTCGCCCAAGGAGCGAAGACCGTCATCGTAGGGGACGAGGTCTACGAGTACGACGCGTCGCGCATGATCGTGTTCTCCGTAGCCCTGCCGGTGGCTGCTCAGATCACGCAAGCCAGCCATTCCGAGCCCTACCTCGCGCTCAAGCTGGACCTCGACCCGCACAAGATTGCCGAGCTCGTCCTCAAGGTGTATCCGCGCGGTCTGCCTCCAGTGCAGGAGAGAAGCGGCGTGTACATAACTCCGGCCGACGCGAGCATTGTCAACGCCGCGGCCAGACTGTTGGAGTGTCTGGCGCAGCCCGGGGATGCTGAACTAGTCGCTCCGCTCGTGACTGATGAGATTTTGATCCGTCTGCTGCGCAGCCCCATTGGTGTTCGCATCGCTCAAATGGGCTTTGTGGAATCCAGCGTCCACCGCGTTGCCAAGGCCATTTCCTGGCTGCGCGCCAACTTCTCTCAACCCGTGAAAGTCGAAGACTTGGCCGGGCTGGTGCACATGAGTGTTTCCTCTTTCCACGAGCACTTCAAGTCAGTCACTTCGATGAGCCCGCTGCACTATCAAAAGGTGCTGCGCCTGCAGGAAGCGAGGCGTCTCATGTTGTCGACAATGACGGACGCGGGTACCGCGAGTCAGCGCGTGGGCTATCTAAGCGCTTCCCAGTTCAGCCGAGAGTACAGCCGGTTCTTCGGGAGTGCGCCGACCAAGGACATCGCCAGATTGCGTCAAGAGACTGGACTTTGGGTCTGACCCTCGGGAGTTATTGGTGTAAAGAGACTTTTCGCCAGCTATTGCAGTCCAAATTCCACCGTAAAGCCCTGAGATGGTCCACCCCAAGCCTACTTCAGAGCAACAAATCGTTCATCTAGGTACCTTGGTTGGAAGTGAAACAACCAATCGCGAAATCCGAACGCAAGGACCCCAGCCAGCCGCTGCCCGGATCGTGAGAGAAGCCACAGTGCCCGGCCACCCGGAAACTGCCGCATTACCGAGCGCGATGCCAGGAATTACCATCGTTATCTCGCTTACGCCTCCCAATAGCTGCACAATCTCTAAATGGGATTGAATCTGCTCTTCCTCGATTTTCTTCAGCGAATCGCAGTCGGAGTGGGCGCGGTATTTGTTGTACTCCTGGTCATCTGGCTCGGGCTGCCCCGCCGTTCGGCAATCGCCGTCAGCCGCCGAGCAATACGCTAACTCACCTCCATAGCTGACGTTCCCCCATTTGACTCAATTCGATGCCACGTGAGATAGTGTCGCTTCGATCGCCGCAACTGACTGTCAACGTAAAATTTTCGTAGCTTCCAAAATGTTCAGCCTCATTCCCAGGGATAACAGCTTCTTCGCGATGTTCTCCGCCATGTCCGACAATAACATCGCCGGCGCTCGCGCCCTCGTCGATCTCTTCGCCAACTATCAGGATGTCGAGAAACAAATCGAACAGATTCACCGCATCGAACGCGAGGGCGATGAACTCACCCACGCCATCCTGACCAAACTCAACCAGACCTTCATCACTCCCTTCGATCGCGAGGATATTCACGAGTTGGCCTCCAAGCTCGACGATGTCCTCGATTTCATCAATGCTGCCGCCTCCCGCATCGCAATGTATCGGATTTCGACTCCTCCACCGGCCGCTGGAGAACTCGCCAACATCATCCTGATGCAAAGCCAGGAACTGCAGAAGGCTGTGTCTCTCATGCAGAAAAATGGCAATATCCTGGTCCATTGCGTGGAGATCAACCGCCTGGAAAACGAAGCTGACGTGGTGGCGCAGCAAGCCATCGCCAGCTTGTTTGAACGCGAAAAAGATCCCATCAACCTCATAAAAATTAAAGAGTTGCTGGAATTCCTCGAGCGCGCGACCGACAAGGCGGAAGACGTCGCCAACGTGCTCGAAACAGTTGTATTGAAAAACACATGAAGACCCACAATCTATCCAACTAGGAAATCCGGTGAAGCCTGATCTGCTTCTGCTGATCGTCACAATTCTGGTCGCACTGATCTTCGATTTCCTGAATGGATTTCACGACGCCGCCAACAGCATTGCCACCGTCGTCTCGACGCGCGTCCTGTCCCCCAAGCTGGCTGTACTGTGGGCAGCGTTCTTCAATTTTGTGGCCGCATTTCTTCTCGGCACCGCTGTCGCCAAGACCATCGGCTCAGGCATGATCCACATCGAAACGGTCACCCAGTATGTCGTGATCACCGGCCTATTCGGAGCCATCGTCTGGGATTTGCTGACCTGGTGGTGGGGGCTGCCGACTTCCTCCTCGCACGCCTTGATTGGTGGCTACGCCGGCGCCGCCGTCATGCGCTCCGGATGGCACGTGATTATTGCCGAGGGTTGGTACAAAACCCTGATCTTCATTGTGGTCGCGCCCGTCATGGGACTCGTTCTCAGCCTGACTTTCATGATTGCCGTCTTCTGGCTTCTCCGCGATAAAGCCCCACGACGCATTGACGCCTGGTTTCGCAAACTGCAACTCCTCTCAGCCGCCGCCTACAGCCTGGGCCACGGCGGAAACGATGCCCAGAAGACCATGGGCATCGTGGCCAGTGCTCTGTATGGTGCTCACTATTTGAGTTCGAAGGAATTGGCCGGCAACTGGGGCAAATTCCACTGGCCGATCATCCTGGCAGCCCATTTGTCGATTGCGCTGGGAACTTACTTCGGCGGCTGGCGCATTGTTCACACCATGGGATCGCGCATCACCAAGCTCAAACCAGTGGGGGGGTTCTGCGCTGAGGCGGCGGGGGCAATCACGTTGTTTTCCACCGCGCTGGCCGGCATTCCCGTAAGCACCACCCACACCATCACCGGAGCGATCGTCGGAGTCGGAGCCGTAAATCGGCTCTCGGCAGTGCGCTGGGGAGTCGCGGCACGCATCGTCTGGGCGTGGGTTGTGACCATCCCAGCAGCGGCGTTGGTCGCCGCAGCGGCGTTCTGGTTGGTGCGATTTATCCACCCAGGAGCTTAGATTCGCAATCTGGGGAAGAACCGATCTGGGGAGAGTCCGTCTTCATAGCTCAGCCTGCTGCGTTGTTAGCCTCTATGCAGAATCGGACTCGGAAGTAGTCAGGATGAACAAAAAGCTCGAGCCATGGTTGAGTTCACTCTCGGCGCGGATCGTTCCCCCATGCGCCAGAACGATATGCTTGGCGATGGCGAGCCCCAGCCCCGTGCCTCCGGATTCCCGCGAACGAGCTTTATCGACACGATAAAATCGCTCGAAAAGACGGGGCAAATGTTCGGAGGAAATGCCCGGTCCGAAGTCTTTGACATAAAACTCGACGCCGCGTTCCGCTGTCCGGGCCCCGAGAATGACTTTTTTTCCCGACGCCGCGTACTTCAGCGCATTCTCAATCAGGTTGGAAAAAATCTGGTGGATGGCCTCGCGATCGGCATTCACCGTGCCTGCAGGAACTGAGTTCTCAATCACCAGCTCGACTCCATAGGACCTGGCCACTTCACGGAAGCTTTCCAGAGCATCCTGCAGCAGCTCTTCGGCGCTCACCCGCCGAGTGTCGAATCTCTGCTCGCCCGATTCGACGCGGGCCAGCGTGAGCAGGTCTTCCGTAAGGCGGGACATGCGGGCCGCGTTCTTGCGGATGATCTCCAGGAAGTCGCGCACATGATTGTCTACCAGGGCGCCATCGAGCAGCGTCTCCGTGTATCCCTGGATGGAAGTCAGCGGCGTGCGCAGCTCATGCGAAACGTTGGCGATGAAATCGCGCCGGCTCTTCTCCATGCGCTCGGTCTCGGTGAGATCGCGGAGCACGGCGACCGCGCCCCCTCCGGGCATGGGTGCCGCGGTGACGTCGAAAGTGCGTCCCGAAGCGATGGTGTTCGAGCGCGCGGAAGTCACCACCTGGTCGCGCGCCGCCTCTTGAATCGCGGCGAGAAACTCCGGGTCGCGGATGCTGTCGATCAGAGGCGCATTCAGGCGCGGGGCATGCAGAAGCAAACGGCTCATGCCCCGATTCGCCCACTGCACGCGCCCGTCGTCATCGACCGCAATCACCGCGTCCTGCATACTGTTGAGCAGAGTTTCCAGCTCGCGCTGGCTGGTTTGCACGCGAGCGTAACTTTCTTCCACGCGGCGCGTCGTCTTATCAAGTGCCGCCGCCACCTGCCCGATCTCGTCCGTAGCCATGGACGCGATTCTTGCGGTCAGATCCCCACCCGCCACGCGCTCGGCAAAAATCACGATCCGCTGCAGACGCCGGCCCACATATTGGGAAGCAACCGCCGCCACCATCACTGCGAAAACAAAAGCGCCCAGCGATCCCCAGAACAGCGCCAGGCCCAGCTTACGATCCGTAATTTCGATCTCGGGCAACGGATACGCCAGCCGCACTGCTCCTCCGGAAACCGGTGCCGCCACGTACAAGAAAGGAACGCCAAGTGTTTGACTTTTGCGTTCATCCAGACCGACTTTGCCGGCGAGGGCGGCAACAAACTCCCGGCGCTGCGCATGGTTTTCCATGGCGCCGGGATCGGCTTCCGAATCAGCCAGCACCTTCCCGGTGGGATCGATAACCGTGGCGCGGGCTCCCGCCGCCTGGCCCTCCTGCGCGGTAATATCGGCCAGGGAGTGCAGACGGTCCGTCTCCACCCGATGGGCAAACATCAAAGTTTTCTCTTTGAGATTGCGCTCGATCTGCTCGCGCAGCGTCTGTTCCCAAACCTTGTGCACGGTCCACTGCAGCGTGATCGCGGTTGCGCCAATCACCAGGAGAAACACAAACATCAATTTGAAGAAGATGCGACTTCTCAACGCGCGACCTCAAAGCGGTAGCCGGCCCCTCGCACCGTTTTCAGGTAGCGCGGGTTCTCCGGATCGGGCTCAATCTTTTCCCGGATGCGCCGCACATAAACGTCCACCGAGCGCGGCGTCACGTACGCCGTGTCGCGCCACACCGAGTCAAGCAACTGGTCGCGAGTAAAGACGCGTCCCGCGTGCCGCATGAAGTGGTCAAGCAGCCGGAATTCCGTAGCCGTCGTCGGTACCTGTTTCCCGCGAACCGTCAAAGTCATCGCGCCCGGGTCAATGTGAACTTCGTCAATCTTGGTGGGCAGCGGCGGCAGCGGCCGCTCAAAACGACGCAACACCGCTTTGACCCGGGCCACCAGTTCGCGCGGGCTGAAGGGCTTGGGAATGTAATCGTCGGCCCCCAGCTCCAATCCCAAAACGCGATCCGCCTCGCTGCTCTTCGCGGTGAGGAAAATTACCGGCACCGGAGCCAGCGACACCGACTGCCGGATCTGGCGGCAAAGCTCCAGACCGTCCTTCCCCGGCACCATGATATCCAGCAGAAACAGCGCCGGACGCTGCCGCTCGGCGTCGACCACCACCAGATTCCCGGTCGAATAAAGTCGGACGTTGAAGCTCGCCGCTTCCAGATGATGACGAACCAGCCGGGAAATATCCGGATCGTCTTCCACCACATAAATCGTAGGTTTCACGCGAACCATTGTAGCCGGGAAATGTTTCAATTCAACACCAGGCGCGGGCGTTGCACTGATTTTGGGTGGCGCAGCGGTTCACCACTGCGATAAATGGCTTTCTTTCTCGAGTCGGCTTTAGCCGCTGCGCTTACCTCGCGGTGCCTCCCTGCCGAGATCCGCGGAGCACCACGAACGCCTGCAGCGCCGTGGAAGAGCGGCCCTTCAGGGCCGCGTTAGTCCGCCTATGAATGCGCCTTTAGGCGCTGGGCCGGGCATCGTCCGCTAGCGCAGCGCCATCCCCGCCTCAGCCGAAAAATCCGCCGCCACAAATTCCCGCCGCAGAAACTTAGGAAACGCCGCCGCCGCAATCATCGCCGCATTATCGGTCGAAAGCGCGCGCGACGGGAAAAAAACAGGAAGCCCCTGCATCCCCGCTTCCCGCTCAAACGTGGACCGCAATTCCCGGTTAGCGGCCACGCCGCCGCTGACGAGCAGCGTTCGCACCTCATATTCGCGCGCCGCCGCCAGCGTCTTCATGACCAGGTCGTTGACCATGGACCGCTGAAACGAAGCCACCAGATTGAGAATTTGGCGGTCCGACAGTCGGAGATAGTCTTCCAGCGTCGGCTTGCCGATACCCGCAAGCGCCTTGCGCCGAGCCTCAATCCCCGCCCTCAAGCCCTCGGTTTCAACGTAACGCAAAACCGCCGTCTTGATTCCGCTGTAAGAAAAATCAAAGCGAGGCCCGTCGCTTTCCGTCGGACGTTGCCCGTGATCCCGCCGGTCCCGGTGCTTGATCTGCGCAGTCTGGAACTTGACCGCCAGCGGATCCCCATGCGCCGCCAGCCCGTCGATGACCGGTCCTCCCGGATACCCCAGTCCCAAAAGCTTCGCGACTTTATCGAACGCCTCTCCAGCAGCATCGTCGCGAGTGTGGCCGATGTCCCGGTAGGTCCAGAGATTCTCCTGCACCTGCGCCAGATAAAGATGCGTATGGCCGCCCGACACCACCAGCGCCAGCACCGGAAAATGAAGCTCGTCATCTTCGCCCCGCCGCTGCTCGATTTCCCGTTGATGCAGCAACACCGCATGGATGTGCCCTTCAAGATGGTTGACGGCGATCAGCGGCTTCTCCAGGGCAAAAGCCAGCGCCTTGGCAAAGCTGATGCCCACCAGCAATGCGCCCGCCAGCCCCGGCCCTTGCGTAACCGCGATAGCATCGACAGACCGATAAGTCTGTCCCGCCTCGGCCAGCGCCTGCCGCACCACCGGGACCATGGCGCGCAAGTGCTCGCGCGAAGCCAGCTCCGGAACCACTCCGCCATAAGGCTGGTGAGTCGCAATCTGCGAAGCGACCACGTTCGACAAAATCTCCTGCCCCGAGCGCACCACCGCCGCGCCCGTTTCATCGCAGGAGCTCTCAATGCCGAGGATGTGTGCGTCAGGCATAATGATGGCGATTGCGCGAGGCCTTCCCCTGTGTTCCTCTGCGTTCCTCTGTGCTCCCTGTGGTAAGGATTTCTGCCGGCCGCAGTCGTGCACTGTGCGCAACTGCTAGTCTAAACGAAGGAAACCACTCGTTGCCGGACCATAAGAGACACGCCACCGAAATCGTCCACACCCTCCGCGAGAGCGGACACCAAGCCTACTTCGCCGGAGGCTGCGTCCGCGACCTTCTTCTCAGCCGCGATCCCGCCGATTACGACGTAGCTACTGACGCGACTCCGCGGCAGGTCATCGAAATCTTCCCGCAAACGCTTGCCGTAGGCGAACAATTCGGAGTCGTGCTGGTGCCCTTCAAAGCTGATACCACGAAGGACCACGAAGGCGACGAACCTGCGCGAACAGACTCCTTCGAGGGGCGAGTCGTACCGGGCACGATGGGCGCATCGGGGAAACAGCGCTACCTGTTCTTGCCGCCATCTCTGCGGAAGTCTGTTGAGGTCGCCACCTTCCGCTCCGACCTCGGCTACTCCGATGGCCGTCATCCCGACGAGGTTCGCTTCACCAAAGACCCCCGCGAAGACGTGCAGCGCCGCGACTTCACCATCAACGGCATGATGCTGGATCCGGCCACCAACGAAATTCTAGATTTCGTCGGCGGACGCGCAGATCTGAAAGCCGGAATCATCCGCGCCATCGGCGACCCCAATCGCCGTTTCGCCGAAGACAAACTCCGCATGCTCCGAGCCGTGCGCTTCGCCGCGCGTTTCGATTACCAGATCGATCCCGCAACCCTGGCAGCGATCCGAAAGTTAGCGCCGCAGATTCGCCAGGTCTCCAGCGAGCGCGTGCGTGAAGAACTCACCAAGATGCTAACCGAAGGCCGCGCCAGCCGAGCCTTCGCATTGCTCGATACCAGCGGCCTCTTGCCAGAAGTCTTGCCCGAAATCGCCGCGATGAAGGGAGTGGAGCAATCGCCCGAATACCATCCCGAAGGCGACGTGTTCGTGCACACGCTGCTGCTGCTCGAAAAACTTCCGCCCAATTCCTCGAAGACGCTAGCCTGGGGAGCGCTCGTCCACGACGTAGGCAAGCCCCCCACCTTCCGCGTAGCGCCCGACCGCATCCGCTTCGATGGCCATGTAGAAGTAGGAGTAAAAATGGCCGCCGAAATCTGCCGCCGTCTGCGTTTCTCCAACGACGAGACCGATCAGATTCTGGCGCTGGTAGAGAATCACATGCGCTTCGCCGACGTTCTCCGCATGAAGCAATCCACGCTGAAAAGGTTTCTCCGCCTGCCCGCCTTCGACGAGCATCTGGAATTGCATCGCCTCGACTGTCTTTCAAGCCACGGCCAACTCGACGCGTACGAATACTCGCGCGAGCAGTCGCATTCGATGCCACCAGAGTCGATTCGTCCGACTCCGCTCATCTCGGGCCGCGACCTGATTGAAGCAGGTTATGAGCCCGGTCCGCGCTTCAAAGAAGTGCTATCGGCGGTCGAGGACGCCCAACTGGAGGGCAGACTCTCGTCGCGTGAGGCAGCAATCGAGTATGTGCGGCGCGAGTTCCCGCTGTAATGGAGAAACGGGGCGCCCTCGCCCATCCACTTTCTTGCGAATGTAAATGCAGAGGAGTGACTCTTCAGTTGAGCGGATACGCCGCTTCTCCCGGCGAACGTCCGTCGACTTTGACCACCTTCATACCGCCCTTGACATCCTGGAAATTGACTAAAGCGACCGCGCCGGGAAAGGCTATCAGCGCCTCTTTTTGCATTCCATTGGAGAACAGCGCGACCGGCTCGGCCTGGGCGTCTCCCCGAAACACTTGAGCCGTCCAATATCGTTTGTATTCGCTCTCCGACATATCCAGCAATTTCAGCAGCACGACTCGCTCGTATGCGCCCGGCGCGCGTACAAATAACTTGACGGTCAGACCGCCCGCCCAGGCATGCTTTTCTCCGGCAAAGAGTTTGCGAAGTTGCGCGGTCGTTACGTTCGTGACTGGGTTCTTGTCGTTCACTACGACCGCAACCACCATCGCCACGGCGTTGGTCTGCGCGACGGCGGCGCCAATGCTTGCCATACCAGCGAGCGCGATCGCTACCCAGGCCCCAACTCGGACGACGATCAGTCTGGTTTGCATAAAATCCCGTTCAAAACTTGAACACCAACTGCATATGCAGGCCGTTGAGGTCGGGCTCACCTTTTCTTACGGTGTGGTCCAGTTGGGTCTTGAAAGCGATGGAGTCAGTGAAATCGTAGCGCACACCAAATGAAGGGCCGTAAGGAAGATCAACGTCGTCCAGGATGCCACCCTGATCCGCGTTTATATACTGGTAGCGGACGTACGGCCGCGCACGGTGAAACTGCTTCGAGATCTGCGCATAGAAGGCCGGCGTGTTGTATACCCTCGAACTATGCTCGTAGGCATGGCGGATGAGAAAACCCTCGCTCAGGAACTCGACTCCGTGCCGGATATAGATAACATGCCCGTTGACGATCGTCTGGCCCAGTCGGACCGCTTGTCCCTTCGCGAAGTCACTAATCCGATCGTGATAAATTGACCCGCCAATCTGCAAACCGGGGATGGAGTCGGGACGCACAAACAGGCCGATATTGGTGTGGTTTCCGTTATTCTCGTCGGTGACCCCGTGACCGTTCAGTTCGGGACGGATCGTATCGCTCGATCCGTATTCGGCAATGTAGTTTAGACCCAATTTCCCGGACGGAATGGAGCCGGTGGAAAATAATCCCACCGCTTGCGTGGGCAACACACCCCCGTCATCCGAGAGCTCCATGACCAGCGGGCGGTCCGCGCTGGTTTGGAACCAGTTACCACCATGGAAGGCTGTGTTGTAGTAGCCAATCCCGGTTTGATAACGACCAAAAGACACTCTCAAGTGGTCGTTGTAATCGTAGTTAAACAACATGCGCTCGAGGTCGATGTTATAGGCCTGGGCGTCCCCTTCTCCAATCACAATCTCCGCCAGAACACTGGCTTTGTCGCTAATTCGGGAGGTGAGCAATAGATCGAGGTCGCCAGTGTAGAAGTTCCCGGTTGAGCCGGGCACAAAACCGTAGGTTCCGAGTTCAGGGATTCTCTGATTCAGCACCTTGTAGTCGACTTCTCCGAACCCCTGCCATTGAAAGCCCCGGAGCTCATGAAGCTCCTGCGCTAGGAAAGGAGGTGGCGCATCGTTGTCCGCAGGTTGCGGAGTGGGCGTGCTCACGGACGGAGAAGTTGCATCGGTATTAGAGGGGGCATTG
>DATFZT010000234.1:0-67351 GCA_035314185.1 Terriglobales bacterium | reverse complement strand
TCTTCAAGCATGATCTGGCGTAGATGGGTCACAGAGAGTTCCTCCTCTGCGACACAAACTAGCTCAGATCACCTCGACCGTCGGCCCCGCAACACGCGAATGCGTCCGCCGCAAAGCGGCTTAGTTCAAGTCGGCTTGTGGGAAATGTCGTGCCACGGCGTGCAGTTCGATCTGCCGATCTCCGCGAAGCCCGTTTCTGGCTATCTTCCGGTTTGGCGACCTCACCTGCTGGCGTCTCCTCCGCGTCCACCTTGTAGCACAGGCTATAATTGCGCGCACGCATGGCTCTTATTCTTGGCAGCAGGCTCGGCCCATACGAAATTCTTTCCCCGCTTGGCGCGGGCGGCATGGGCGAGGTGTATCGCGCGCGCGACACTCGGCTCGACCGTACGGTCGCCATCAAGGTTCTGCCCTCGCATCTCTCCGACGACCCGGCATTGAGACAACGCATGGAGCGCGAGGCGAAAGCTATTTCCGCGCTGCAACATTCGAATATCTGCACGCTGTACGACATCGGCTCGCAGGACGGCACGGACTTCCTGGTGATGGAGTATCTCGAAGGCCAGACTCTAGCCGATCGCCTGGCGAAGGGTGCGTTGCCGATGGATCAGGTTCTGAAGATCGGCACGGAAATCGCGCAGGCGCTGGAGAAGGCGCATCAGCAAGGCATCATCCATCGCGATTTGAAGCCGGCGAACATCATGCTGACCAAGGCGGGCGCAAAGCTCATGGACTTTGGCCTTGCCAAGCCTGAGATGGCGATTTCTTCGCAGGCGGTCGGCCCGTTCACTCCTTCTACGCCGACCATGAACCCGGCTTCGCTCACCTCGGCTGCGTCGCCGCTCACACAGAAAGGTTCGATCGTTGGAACGTTCCAATACATGGCGCCCGAGCTTCTGCAAGGCGCGGAAGCCGACGCGCGCAGCGACCTCTTCAGCTTCGGATGCGTGCTCTACGAAATGATCACTGGACGCCGCGCTTTCGAAGGCAAATCGCAGCTCAGCGTATTCACGGCGATTCTGGAGAAAGATCCGGAGCCGATTACCGCTATCCATCCGCTTGCTCCGCCGATGCTCGATCACGTAGTGCGCGCGTGCCTGGCCAAAGATCCTGCCGACAGAATTCAGTCGGCGCACGACGTGGCCATGGACCTGGGCTGGGTCGACTCGCTCCGTTCCGCTCCGCCAGATAAAGAATCTTCGGCCGCGCCCGCTCCAAGCCGGGCTCCCTGGTTTGCCGCGGTCGCGGCGGCAATTGTCCTGGGAACACTTGCCGGATTCCTCCTTCATCGTCCGGCTCCAGCCGCGCCTAGCATTCGCGCCGCTCTCAATCCTCCGCCGGGAGGACGCTTCCGCCTGACTGACGACGCTGGTGGTCCGCCAGTGATCTCCCCCGACGGCGCCTATTTGGCCTTTACCGCGATCGTTGAGGGAAAGACGTCGGTTTGGGTCCGTCCCATGAATTCCAATGATGCCCGGGCGCTCCCCGATACGAGCGACGCAATTTTTCCGTTCTGGTCTCCCGATGGCCGCTCCATCGGGTACTTCGCGGGGAATAAGTTGAAGACGATCGAGATTGATGGCGGCGCGTCGCAGGTCGTTTGCGATGTCACGATTGGACGCGGTGGTGCGTGGGGACCTGGCGGCGTAATTGTGTTCTCTCCAGCCCCAACCGCAGCACTCATGCAGGTCAGCGCCAGCGGCGGCACTCCCACGCCGCTCACAAAGTTGGACCCGTCCATCCACACCTCTCACCGCTGGCCGTTTTTTCTTCCCGACGGCAAGCACTACCTCTACTTAGCCATGCACCACGACCCCTCGAAATCCTCGAACAACGCCGTCTACTATGCGTCGCTCGATGGCCATGAGAATCGTCTGCTCATTCACGCCCAGACCAACGCAATTTATGCTGCCGGTTTCCTTCTGTTTGGGCGCGGCGATCAGTTGGTGGCGCAGCCGTTCGACCCCGCCAAAGGCACGTTCAGCGGCCAGGCGCAGTCCGTTTCTTCTGGCGTGCTGAATGACGTCACGACATGGCACATGGACGCTTCAGCTACGGACGGCGGTGTGCTGACCTTCGCCAACGGCACTTCCGGCAACGTGCAACTGGTCTGGATGGACCGTACTGGAAAACAAACGGGCGTTGCGGTCGAGAATTTACAGAACTTGCAGTTTGCGCGCCTTTCTCCACAAGGGGACCGGGTCGCCCTCATGTTGGACTCAGGCATCAACGATATTTGGACACTTGATCTTGCGCGAGGCGTCCGCACCCGGCTCACTTTCGGACCGATCGCGAACACTTTTCCGGTCTGGTCGCCGGATGGCAAGTGGGTGGCTTACGCCTCCATGCGGGCTGGACCCAGCACCATCTACCGCAAGCCTGCGGATGGCAGTGGAGTCGAAGAAATGCTGGTCACCGACGCGGGTGGCAATACGTTGATTCCCTCTGATTGGTCCCGCGATGGCAAGACCCTGTTCTATTCGAACGGTTTTCAAACTGGGGAGCAAACAACTTGGGCCCTGTCGTTGGACGGAGACCGAAAACCTCATCTGGTAGCAGAGCACGCCGTCAACGCAACCCTGTCCCCAAATGGCCGATGGCTCGCTTATACCGTGTTCTCCGGACAATCAGAAGTCTATGTCGTGGCCTACGGCGCCGGCCAAGGCAAGTGGCAGGTGTCACCCAACGGGGGACAGGTGCCGCAATGGAGCAAGGACGGCAAAGAACTCTACTACCTGGATGGTACGCAATCCATCGTAGCCGTTCCGGTCAAGGACCTGGGAAACACGCTTGAATTCGGAGCTGGCCAGACGCTTGTTAGCCAGTGGACGATCCTGAGCACACCTTTTTACAGCGTTTTCCCCGACGGTCAAAAACTCTTGATGGAACGCGTTTCGCAGCAGGTCAGCCAACCAATCACAGTCGTCACGAACTTCACCAATGAGCTAAGAAAATAAACGAGTGCTGGTTGTAAGCCGCTCATCTGCGTCTGGTTGACGAGCGATACGGGAGCTATTCCAGCCCAGAAGTTGGCTTGTGGGCCATCACCACCCCCCATCAGCTGTCTTCCAGCCCGAGTTTGTCGTTCACTGCTTGGCTGAGTCTTTGCTTGCAGCCGAGATAACGTTCGGTGGTCTGAACCGATGCGTGTCCAGCAAAAACTGAATGTGCTCAAGTTCTCCGCCCGCTAGGTGGCATAACCGAGCGCATGTGCGACGCAAGTCGTGGGGAGCTAGATTCTTGATGTCAGCACGTTTGGCGGCCACTTTTACCACGTGCCAGATTGCTTTGGGTGTGATTCCGTTGCCCCAGATCTTATCCAGCCGACTTACGCGGCGGAAGATCGTCCCGTCGGTGATGGCAGCCGCCCCAATCCAGTCATCGACGGCGCGTTTCGCCCACAAGGGAACCGGAACGGTACGGATGTGCTTTCCCTAGCCAACAAGGTCGGCAATCACGCAATGGTCTTCGCGGACCTGAAAATCTACCGTCCTGAGTCCCACTAGTTCCGCCCGTCGCAGGCCGCATCCAATCAGCAGTGCCAGAATCGCCCGATCGCGTTTGCCTCGGAGGCTGTCTGACGGTTTACTGAGCAAGGTTCTGGACTGATCGATGGTCAACCAATTACCGATCCGAACACCGAGACGCTTGGCACCTTTGACACGACGGATTCCTGCCGCTAGGTCTGGGCTCAGAAGGCCCGTATCAGAGGCTTCATAGGCAAGACGCCTCACAGCGGCCAGGCGGACATTGATCGTGGAGGGAGCGAGGTTTTTCTGTTCGAAAGAACCGGTAGCGAAGGACGACAGTTCGGTTGAATGAAAGACGCGGTTCGGAGCAATACCACCCGATAAACTCGTCGATAGCATGACCGTATGACTCTTGCGAACTGGCTGCACCGAGCGACTGGAGAACCGCATTCTTTGACTGCTCTAAATCGGCCAGTCGAAGCATTGTTCTTGCCTTGGAGCGTTTCGATGCCTTCCGATGCGCCATACTGGCGGCCTCCTACGCCGCGCCAGTATGGTGGTTCAGTCTGAGGCCAATGGTCTCGAAGCCCGTTTCTGGATAGCTTCCGTGTGGCCGACCAATAAGGAGTTGGGCGCAGCTGCAGGCTGGTTTCTAGTTGGCTGCCATTAGTTCCGAAATTGTATCGCCGCTGCGACAATCTCAGAGATAATGAAAGTGCTGACTCGTAGCGTTTGTCCAGAGCAGCGAGGCACCCATGCTAACAAAGAATGGATCGCCGCCCCCTCACGAAATCTCTCAAGCGGCGGTCAGGGTGAGCCAGGTGCGGAATCGAGTCGTGGAGATTCTTGTATTCTCGCTGACGCTTTGTGCTCATGTAGCGCATGCACAGCAGGCGGGACAGCAAACACCGCCGAGCGCTGCGCAGCTTGGCGTGCCCGCAGAAAAAGTCGCGCCGCCGCAAGTCCCGCCAGGTTCGCGCCCGCCAGACCACGTGTTTCCGGCAATCAACAGCTGGAGTCTTGGAGCGCTTGTATTCAGCCCGGACGGCAAATGGCTCGCGTCCGGCGGATATGGCGACACGGTCATGGTCTGGAATGCCGCGACGGGTGCGGAGGAGAGCAGGCTCTCGCGGCCACAGCCTCGCGATAATGCCGTTGTAAAGCTCGCGTTCAGCCCCGATGGAACGCATCTGCGGAACTCCGCAACAAAGGAAGAGCGACGATATGGGATTTCCAAAAAGCGACGATTGTCTCCTCGACGAAATTCCGCAGCGGAGCGGGACTGCCTTTTGTTTATAGTCCGGACGGGAAAGCCTGGGCAACGAGTGGGACGGTGCCGGAAGGCTCAACGCTTCCTATCGAGATCCATGACGCTAGCAGCGGAAGAGTCCTGCGGACCATTCCGACGAAATGGTACGGAATTACAGGGCTCGTTATCACAAAAGATGGAATCTTGGCGGCCTCCGGCCTGACTGTGGCAGGTGAGGACGAAGACCCAAGGGGCACGGTGGAGATGTGGGAACTGGCTACCGGAAAGCTGGTGAAGAGTTCACCGGTGTTTAGCGTAATGGGTCCCGTGAGCGCGGACGGGCAGTGGATGGCAAGCATAAATTCTGAAGGAGAGCGCCCACAGAACGTGGTCGTGACGGACCTATCGAGCGCCCAGGTGAAATGGACATTTCAACAGCAAGATGTCGAATTTGTCTTTTTCAGCCCGGATTCCCAGGAGATCGCCGTGACGAGTCACGGCTCCACACGAGGATTGAGTCTATGGTCGATTGCCAAGGGAGCGGCGATCAGCAGCGTACACGGCGAGCAGGACTTGATTAATCAAAGTGGATTGACGGCTGTTGCGTTCAGCCCAGACGGCAAGCAAGTAGCCGCGGCCGAGTATCCTGTTAACTCTGTCAAGATTCGGGACGTGGCTACCGGGCGGGAGGTTCGCGAATTCGCCGGCCAGCCTTTCGCGCAAACGGTGACCATGAGTCCGGATGGGCGATGCCTCGTATCGGCCGCTCCTGGAGTGACGGTTCGGAATCCGGCGAATGGAAACATTGTGATAACGCTTACAACCGAGGACGCGGACACGCTGGTGTTCAGCCCGGACGGACGCTGGCTGGCCGCGAATCCCGGTGTCTTTCCAAGCCCCGGGAGTTCGCTTGTAGTGTGGGATACGAAGACTTGGGCGGTCGCCGCCCGTATCACGCCGCAGCGAGATCCTCATCAAGGTGCCCCCGTGCAGTGGATCGCCTTTGGCGGCGCGCAACCGGGGCAAAAGCAACTGAGTTACGCGCAAGGCTTGCAATTCGCGGCGGACGGGAAGACACAAACCGTCTGGTATGGTGTTGGCCCTTTGGCGGTCAGCCCGGACGGGAAACTCCTCGCCGAGCTAGGTCAGCGGTCCTTCCGCGATGTCGAGCTTTGGGACACGAACACGGGCCAAAAACTGCAGGCGTTTGCGGCGCACAAGATGGTCACAAACTCCCTTGCGTTCAGCCGAGACGGCCGCTGGTTGCTGACCACCGGGCAGGAATCGCAAAGGACGCCCGTTGCCCCTCACACGTTTACTGGAACAACCGAGTACACAGTCAAAGTATGGGATGCAAGAACTTGGAAGGAACACACCTCGGTTTCTTATCCGCGAGTGCTGACGCTTAGCGCCGTTTTGTCACCCGACGGCAAGCGTGTCGCTATCGAAAGGTCTTGGGGAATTATCGAGTTGTTGGACGTGGAGAGCGGGACGTCCTCCGGCCCGCTCTCGGCCGTCATTGCGCCATGGAACTGGGGTCCGGCGTTTGGAAAGGGCAACCTGGCGTTCAGCGCCGACGGAACCTTGTTGTTTGTGGGCGCGTTCAAGAACGGCATCTACGTTTGGAAGCTCCACTGATTTCAAGACGCCCCATTCGCTCCGAGTGACAGGCTAACCGGAAATTATTCCGGGCCATAAGTCCTCTTGGGGGAGATCACCACTGATCTCCTCCAAGCCCGTTTCTGGATAGATTCCGATTGGCTGACCATTCGTCCGGAGTCGTCCGAACAAGATATCATTAGGTTTTAGGAACGATTGCGAGGCTACGGAGATTCCTTACACAACTCCCTCCCATCTTTAAGGTCTTTCTATCTTCTTGATGTACAGCCGAAGCCCAGCTAACACCATCCCGATCGCGATGAGGGCTATTCCGAGCCCGAAACGGCGATAGTTGCGCTCACTCATGGCTTCTTTGCCAGCTTGCAGGTTCTTGGCGGCGATTTTCAGGCCGGCCTGAATATCCTGGTCCACCAAGTCCGTCCGGAAGCTGTGGATCGTGACCCGAGCCTTGGTCAGCGAATCCCGTGCCTGATCCTGTCCGAGCCGAGCTTCGCTTACTTCCATGCCAGAAGACTCGGCGACGCGGAGAATTTGGTCTGCGTTCTTGATGGCCTCGTTCAATTGACTCAGGCCACTTTGTAATCCTGCTCTTGCTTGATCACAACGGTCACCCGGGGTATGGCACTGCATGCAGACGGCGTCAGGACCAGTGCCAAGCTTCGCGTCGGTTGGATGGCTGATGCCATGATTGCTATGACACACGACGCATCCTGGAAGAGAAGCCGCGTCAAAGGCTTTCTTGTGCGTGCTTTTTTCGTACATCTGGGCCTGGAAAGCGTGACAGTTCGAACACACATTCTGAACCTTGTCTACTCCTGGCGGCGCCGCACCGTGGTTTCCATGACACGTTGTACAGGTGGGCGCACTCAGATCGCCTCGCACTGCTAGCGCCTGGTAGTGCACGCTCGTGGTGTACTTTGCAAACTGATCCGTGGGAATGGGATATCCCTTCATGTAATTCGCGTCGGCATGACAGCGAGCGCACGTGTCCGCCACGTTGACCGGGTTAACGGTGGAGCGGGGATCGCTGGGCGCCCTTAGATCGTGGACGCTGTGACAATCCGTGCACACTGCAACCTTTGTGTCCCCAGCCGCGAAGCGCTTGCCGTGCACACTGGTGCGGTACTGGCCCAATTGGTCCGTTCGCAGGCTAGGGTTGAACTGCCGAATATAGGCTGGATCCGAATGGCAACTTCCACACAACTGGGGGATCTGCTTGTGATCGATCTTGCCTTTCCAACCTGCTTTTCGGCTCATGGCTTTGTCGGGATCGTCGCTGGTTGGGTCGCCGCCGTGGCAACTGGCGCAAGTCAAACCCTTTTGTGCGTGTATGTCCTGGCTGAATTTCTCCTGGGTCACGCCCAGGGGATCAGGCAAGGCGGAGTGACAATCCAGGCAGGAATTCGTGGTTTGCCCATAACCGAGGCACGCTGCGAGCACGACGAAGCCAACCAGCCCGACGTAGCGGGCTGCCCCGAACGGTCGGAGCTTAGTTCGCAAGATAGCCATAAACACTCATACCCACTATGTAAACAAGAGCAAAGACTGCAAGCCCAGTGATCCACCGTTTCGGGCGTGAAGGTTGGTCGCTTTCAAAAAATGGCAGCAGTAGCCATAACAAGCCGACTAGTCCGAAAGCAAGTACACCCAGAACCTCCCCGTCGATGAACCACACCTTGGACGGGATGAGCTTGAGCGTCTGGAACATGAAGAGGAAGTACCACTCGGGCTTGATTCCGGCTGGGGCAGATACAAAAGGATCTGCCTTGACACCGAGGTTCCATGGGAAAACTGCTGCCAACGCACCCAGCACTGCCAGAGCCGCGTACCAAGCCATCAATTCCCGCAGCAAGAAGTTGGGGAAAAACTTCATTTCCTGTTTCGCAGACGGATTCGCGGTCCACTGAACTTCGAGCTTCTGGGGAATGCTCATGCCAAGACGTTGAACCAGCAGGAGGTGCAAAAAGATCAGCAAGGTTGCAATTCCGGGTAGAACGGCAACATGGAATCCAAAGAACCTGGTCAACGTAGCTCCCGTCACCTCTTCACCACCGCGAAGAAAGATCATCAAAGGCTTCCCGATGAGGGGGACTTGGCCCGTAATCTCGGTACCAACCTTGGTGGCGAAGAAAGCGAGAGTGTTCCAAGGCAGCAGATACCCGCTGAAGCCGAAGCCCATGACAAGAAATAGCAGGATCACCCCGCTGACCCACGTTAGCTCCCTGGGCTTGCGGTAGGCCTTGAGAAACAACACGCTGAACATGTGCGCAAAGGCGGTAAAAATCATGAGATTGGCTGACCAGGAGTGGATGGAACGAATCAGCCAGCCAAACCGCACCCGGGTCATGATGTACTGCACGCTCTCGAAGGCTTCGTTCGCTCCCGGCCGGTAGTACAGAAGCAGCAGGATCCCGGTCAGCACCTGGATGACGAACAAGAAGAGAGTGATCCCCCCGAGGAAGTACCAGTAGGAAAGTCGGTGGAGAGGAACGGTCTTCTTCCGCAGGGGGGCGATCAGATCATCCCATTCCAACCGCTCGTCCAGCCAGTTGCTTACGTTGCGGAGGGAACTCATCTTAGGCCTCTCGCCGACGCCTCACGAATATCTCGTCCCCGCGCACTTGAACCTCAAAGCCCTCCAGCGGGCGCGGAGGAGGACCCGAAATATTTCGGCCGTTAAGGTCGTACCTACCGTTATGGCAGGCACACCAGACTTGGCGCAGATCGTCGCGGTACTGCACGGTGCAGGACAGATGCGTGCAGGTCGCCGACATGGCGCGGTACTCTCCGCTGGCAGTGTGGATCAGCAGCCCAGGGCGATTACCAAACCGGAAAATCTTTCCGCTGTTCGGTTTCAGCTCCGTGAGCTTGGCAGCGACGATCTCGTCCCCGCCGAGATCTGGCACCGCCGGAGGGACAAGATAGCGGAGCACGGGATAAAGGAAAGAAGCAAAAGAGGCAAGCAGGCCGCCACCGAGGAAGATTCCAATCACGCGGCGGCGCGTAGATTCGGGTTTGGAAAGTTGGTCAGCGGTCATTCATTGCGCCCCCTGCCGCAGGAACCAATCAGGATGCGGATCGTCGTTCTCATGGGCTGATTCCCCGGCTCAAACGGAACGCGCCTCCAATGTACGCTGCATCTCGCGCAGCCAAATCGTCTGGAATAGTTGCAGGCGATGTCCAATGACGACTGCCAGATTCAGAGCGATTTTGTAGCCAGCCTCCGGATTAACAGCAAAATACGCGCGCAACGCCTCCCGAGGCAGGGCGATAACTTCCGCTTCATGGAGTGCCGCGGTCGCGGTGAGGGTGAACCGATAGGGCGGAATCAGGGCCGACCAGCCCACGGTCTGACCGGGAGAACTCTCTTCCACAAAAATGTCCTCTTCCCGATCCCGGACATGCATCGGCAGTGTAAGTCTGATTCGGCCGCGTTCCGTCAGGAACAGGCGATCGGCTGAGTCTCCCAACCGGAACAGCGAGGTTCCGCTGGGAACGATCAGCCTGGTGCCGAGCTCCAAAACCTGCTCGACCTCGGCAGACGAGAGACCGTTCAGCAGTTCATGCTTCATGAGCCACTCTCTCAGTTCACAAACGGCGAAGCTGTCTTGCTGTGCAGCCGGGCTTGCGTCGGAAATGCTATGAACACTTCCGCGGCAGCCTGCTCCATGCGGACGTGGTTTTCGATTTGCAGCAGCAGCACCTCAATGGGCACCTGCCGGGGCGAGACAGTTAGTGGTACCGCTGGTGGTGCAGCAACATGGTCCGAGAAAAAGCGGGCCGGGGCAACCGCTTTGACCAACGGAAGCTCGGGCTGGACAGCTGAATTGGGTGACTTTGAACGCGTGGCCGCCCCAAACGCAGCTGCCGCGATTCCAAACCCAAATACGCTCATGCACAAGCCCATCAAAAACATTTCCATGGCAGACCTCCTGAACAGTATTTCGTATCGCACGTGGTATGCCAGCCTCACCCTCGCCTTAACTCCTTTTGCTTGAGACGAGGTGGGAATCTGTGAAACGGCCGGACTGCCACTATGTCAGGTCGAGCCTGACGATTTGTCAGTCGTTGACGGCTGTCCGCGCGTGTGCCATCATCCCGCCATCTCTGTGCCATCATGATGAAGCTGCGTTTTGCCAGCATGACGGTTGGCCTCGCGCTTGGTGTCACTGCGGCAGTGGTTGTGGCCTGCACGGTCGCTGCCTACGTCTTCTCGGTGCATCACTTTCAAAGCCTTCTCGAAACCGCTCACACCACTGCGGTGGCCGAAGGTGAACTCATCCGAACCGCGCTCGAGCATCAGATGATGGGGAATGACCGCACCCTAATCGCGCAAATGGTCGAGAGCTTCGGTAAACAATCGCGCGTCGAGCAACTCGTAGTGCTGGACCGCAACGGCGTGGAACGCTACTCGAGTAAGCCAGGGACCGTGGGAAATGACTTCCGCATCGACTCTCCTACCTGCCAGGCCTGCCATAAGGATCCACCGGAACGCCGCGGATCCAGCCGCGTGATCGAGACTCGGGGCGGAACGATTCTGAGAACCGTCGTACCAATTCGTAACCGCGAAGAGTGCCACCGCTGCCACGATCCCCTTCAGAAAATCAATGGCATTCTGATTCTGGACTACAACGCCGGAGAGGTCCGCACCGCAATGACGCGGGACCTGCGATCAATGGTAGCCGGCACCGGTGCCTTAACCTTCGTCATTGTGGGGGCGATCGCCCTGGTGATCCGGGTGTCGGTCTTGCGCCGCTTGAAGCGTTTTGAAACCACGGCGCGCCTGATTTCCCAGGGCGACCTGGAACGGCGTGTGCCCGAGGAAGGCTCGGACACGCTGGCGTGGATGGCAAGGGAGTTCAACGCCATGGCCGACTCGGTGTCAGGCCTGGTTGGTGAAGTACGCACCCAGAGGGAGCGGCTGGAAACTGTGATCAACAGTATTGATGACGGGATTGTCGTCCTCGACCCGGAACGAAAGATTGTGGCGGCCAACGACGCCTTTCTGCAGCGAGCCGCCGTCTCTCGCGAGCAGGTTCTGGGCTGCTGCTGCTACGAGCTTGGGCCGGGGCCATGCAACCTGACCGACTGCCCCACCCTCGCCTGTCTGCGGTCGGGTGGCCGCCAGGTTCGGATCTGCGAGCGCAAGACTGGTAACAACACGGTGGCTTGGGAAGAAATCCACGCTTCACCCATTCTGGACACCTCGGGGCGGCTGACTCAAGTAGTGGAAGTCTGGCGCGACATTTCGGAGCGGCGAGCCGCTGAAGCAAAGCTCGCGGAGTCCCACCGCCTGGCGTCGGTCGGAGTCCTAGCTTCCGGGTTTTCGCATGAGATGAATACCCCTCTGGCAACGACACTGATGTGCGTGGAGGGAATCCTCCGCGAGACTCCTGCCGGGCAGGGCGGACAAATGGATCAGACCAGAATCCGCGACAATGCGACGATCGCGCGCGAACAGATCCTGCGCTGCCGCGGCATCACCCAGCACTTCCTGCGCCTGTCGCGCGGACAGCGGCATGCCGGAGATATCGTGGAACTGGATGCGGCCATCGCGGCCGCCCAGAGGCTCGTCGATCCGACGGCGCGCGCCGCCTCCGTGGAGGTTGCGGTGATGCCGTTTTCAACCACTCTGCACGTCCGGGCCGACGAAGCTGAGTTGCAGAATCTCCTGGTCAATCTTCTCCTCAACGCGATTCAGGCATCGAAGCCGGGTGGGAAGGTCGTCGTTGCCACCGGAGGCGGTGATGCGGTGCACATTCGCGTCACTGATGAAGGATGCGGGATTGCCCCCGAATACCGGCAAAAGATCTTTGAGCCCTTTTTCAGCCTCCGCCAGGGTGGCACTGGCCTCGGTCTGTTCCTGTCGCTGAACGCTGTCCGCAGCTGGGGAGGCAACATCGTGGTCGAGAGTGCCGTGGGTAAGGGTTCTACATTTGAAGTCGTGATTCCTGCAATCCATCCCAGTCCGAAACCGAAGGACGGACTATGAAATCCCCTTCCCTCCTTCTGGTCGATGACGACACCGCATTTCGCCAGGTGATGGCGGGCGAACTAAGTCGTCTCGGCTACGAAGTGGACGCGGTGGGCACGGGTGAGGAGGCAATCCAGCGAGTTGCAGCGACAGAACCGGAACTCGTCTTGCTCGACCTGCATTTACCCGGTATGGGTGGTCTCGAGACCCTGAAGGCTATCCAAGCCGCCACTCCGGCAACGGAGGTCATCATGTTGACCGGACACGGTTCCATCGATACCGCAATCGAATCGATCCGTATCGGTGCCTTCGATTACGTAGTGAAGCCTTGCCCGCTGGACGAACTCCACATACGCCTTCAAAGAGCGATCGAACGACGATCACTACGTCAGCGAGCGAATCTTCTCGATCGTGTTCTGACTCCCCCGGATCTCGGCAGTTCCTTCATCGGCGACAGCCCGGAATTCCGCCGCTTGCTCGGTCTGATCGATCGGGTGGCGCCCAGCGATTCGACCGTGCTCATAACCGGCGAGACGGGCGCGGGAAAGGAGCGGGTGGCCAAGCTGATTCACGCGCGTAGTTCCCGCCGGTCGCGGCCGTTCGTGGTGGTCGAGTGCGCCGCGCTACAGGAAAACTTGCTTCAGAGCGAACTGTTCGGCCACGAACGTGGCGCGTTCACCGGAGCGGATCGCGCTAAGCCAGGATTGTTCGAAGTCGCCCATGGCGGAACGATTTTCCTCGACGAGATCGGGGAGGTAAGCCCAGCGACCCAGACTAAGCTGCTGCGCGTTCTCGATACCTCCACGTTCCGGCATGTCGGTGGCACCCGGGAAATTCGAGTGGATGTTCGGATTCTGACCGCGACCAATCGCGATGTGCCCTCCATGGTGCGGCAGGGCCTTTTCCGCGAAGACTTGTTTTACCGCCTGAGCACGATCACCGTGGAGGTTCCTCCCCTGCGCGCCCGAAGCGGCGACGTGGACCTGCTGGCTCAACACTTCGTGACCGTGCTCAACGGGCGCTTCGGCTCCAACAAACAGATCGACGAAGCGGCCCTGCAAGTCCTGCGACGGCACAACTGGCCGGGCAACGTGCGCGAGCTTCTGCACGTGGTCGAAGCCGCTCTGGTGCTCAGTGAGGGATCGCACGTTCTGCCCGAGCACCTCCCCGTCGCCTTGCGGAATTCGAAGCCTCCTCTGCCGGCCAATCCGCCCGCACCGGATGCCCCGCTGCCGACGCTCGAGGAGGCGGAGCGCACGCATATCCGATTGGCGCTCGAGGCCAGCAACGGTCACCGTGGAAACGCCGCCAGAATTCTCGGAATCAGCGAGCGGAATTTGTACAGGAAACTGCGCGAGCACGGCCTGCTGTCGTAATCCGGCAGCAGCTCAGCCCGTGGCGACAGTTCGGTGCCAGTCGTTCCATAGTTCGTAAACCATTCCTTCGTCGACGCGGAAGACGCCACCCCCCGCAACGACGACGGTCGCAACTTCCGCTGCCTTCACAAATGATCAGGGTTACATTAGACGTCTTGGCCTGTGCCTTTTCTCACAAGACCGCATTCCGCGGCGACTACACTCCTAAACAGAGCGCAGACAGAGCGCAAGGCCAGCTAACGTATTGAAAATATGGCGGAGAGGGTGGGATTTGAACCCACGATACCCGTTAAGGTATGTCCGCTTTCGAGGCGGATCGTTTCAACCACTCACGCACCTCTCCGAACAGCAGTTGTCAGCAGAAGCGTCTTGCCCCCTGGGGCTAAAGCCCGCGTCTTTTCTGGTCTCGAGCGGCACGGCTGAAGCCATGCCCTTCCCGAAGGCCTAACGACTCACGACCAGCGACTAACGGCGCTTCCTGAAAAACTCCTGCACCAGCTCTGCCGAACGTCCTGCCAGTACACCCGACCGGATCTCCATTTGATGATTCAGGCTGGGGTGATTTGCCACCTGCAGAATCGAATGGACGGCGCCCGCCTTGGGGTCATCGGCTCCGTAGACCAGGCGGCGGACGCGGGCATGAACGGCTGCTCCCGCGCACATGGCGCACGGCTCAATTGTAGCAAACAGTTCGCAGTCGTTGAGGCGGTGATTACCTAGGTTTCGTCCCGCCTCGCGCAGGGCCACGATCTCCGCGTGGGCAGTTGGATCGTTGTCGGTGAGGTTACGATTCCATCCTCGTCCAACGATGCGGCCGGCGCACACTACGACGGCTCCTACCGGCACTTCGCCCGCTTCCAGTGCGCGCTGGGCGCTGCGAAGGGCTTCTTCCATCCAGAGCTCGTCGGAAGCAAGTTCGTCGGAGGAAGAGTCGCTGGAGGAACGCTCGTCGGAGGAACGCCCGCCGGAGGACGGGTCGGCGGATGCCTTGGTCTTTCGTTGTGGTTGTAGCTGTAGTTTTCTGTGACTCATCTTATACCGGCATTGTGCCGTCAGTGTTATTCTATGCGGGTTATGGGAATTGCCGACTTTTTGCGCAAAGTGTTTCTGGTGGACCTGGCCCAGGGACTTGGGGTGACGTTTCGTTATCAGCATCCCAAGGAAATCTACACCGAGCAGTATCCGCTGGAGCGGCCGCAGGTGGCGGAGCGCTATCGGGGCGCGCCGCGGCTGAACGTCAATCCGGACACGGACGAGACGCTCTGCATCTCCTGTGATCTGTGCGCGCTGGCTTGTCCGGAAAACCTGATCGTGGTGATCAGCGAACGCAATGAAAAGACCCGCCGCAAAGAGCTTGTGCACTTTACCTACGACCTGAGCCGCTGCATGTTCTGCGGCCTGTGCGAAGATGCTTGTCCTACCGACGCGCTCGAACTTACCCAGGATTTCGAGCTGGCGAGCTACAACCGCGAAGGCATGATCTGGGATCGGCAGACGCTGGAGAAGGGTCCGCAGCCGACGGTGTACCAGAAGTAATCGGGTGCCCACCCGGCCACCCTCCCTACCCCGCCGAGTTTGTACGTACAATGTTTCACGTGGAACACTTTGTTAATGCATAGTTGTACGTATGATAATGTACATATGTGAAAACACTGAAAGAAAGTACCGGGCGCACAAAAGGCGAAGAAATGAGATTCGCTCGGCGATTTCGATGATCGACAGTCAGGTTTTATGGCGAGCTGGCCTCGCAAGTCATTGATAATGCTGGTGGGTTTTGTGGCAGAGGAGACACGTGCGAGTAGTGCTTACGCTGTAGTTTTTACGCAGCACATGATCTGGTTGGTGGTGGGAGGCCCGTGAAGCTTCAACCCCAAGAAACGTCAAGTTTGGGAAGTACATCGGGGCTGGTCAAGATGTATTCATGACGGTCAAGCTTCGTGCCGTCGAGGCACCGTGTCGCCGCTTGACGGGCGATGCGAAGCTTCTGGAATCCCAGTTTCTCCACGACGCGGCGGCTAGCGTCGTTACCGTCGAAGTGCCCGATGCTGATCGCCCTCGCGCCCAGGCGGCCGAACGCGTAACGAATAGCGGCGTTTGCCGCCTCCGTCGCCATGCCCTGTCCGGCGTATTTCCGCGCCACCCAGTAACCGGTCTCATAGACGTCTGCCTCATCGGTGAGATCCAATGCGGTTCGGACGACGAAATCCCCGTTGATCCTATGGAATCCGGCCAACGCGATACCTGCGTGACTCTGGAAGTTCATCGTCCGTCGAATGGAGTGTTCCAACGCTTGCCGCGGTCGTTGATTGTCGAATGCCCAAGTCATCCAAAGCTGCAGATCATTCCAGGCATCTTCCTAGGCGGCCTGGATAGCATCCAAATCGTCAAGAATTGGCGGACGCAAGACTGGGCGCGGCGTCACGATGGGCATTAAGTGGCGCATAGAGCGGCTCAACTGCAATGGTAGCTGTCTGGGCGTAGGAATGGCTACCGCGCGGGCACAGCCGACGGAGTTCGCAAAGCTGGCGAGCTACAACCGCGAAGGCATGATCTGGGATCGGCAGACGCTGGAGAAGGGTCCGCAGCCGACGGTTTACCAGAAGTAGTTCTCAGTTCTCAGTTCCCAGTGCTCAGTGAGCCCGGGCCGGGTTTTTGTTCCGCCCACTCTTCGATACTATCTTCCCTCCACTGCACGCGTCAGAGACTCGGCTCCAATTTGAAAATTGGCCGATCCGTGCAATGGGTGACCGCAAGGATTACTTACCCTTATCTTTTTTCTGATCGGCTTCGGCGGTCTTCACGAGTTCGGCCACGTGGTGAAACTGCTCGCTGTCTTTCTTCAGTTTTGAATAATCCACATCAGAGTAGTTGTTCTTCAGTTCGGCCATAAGGTAGGAGCGGCGCGTAGTGTGATTGTCGTGATTGTCCCAGAAGGGATTCAAAGGCCGGTCACCCTTCTTCATGGAGACCGCTTTCCACGATGCCGGTGCCTCGCGAATATCGTAGCCCGCCGCGAGCATCCATTCCAGCCCGACGCGATCGGCCTGATCCTCAAGCGAACGCGCAAACTGGTTCTGAATGCCGGAAGCAGCCAGACCAGTGACGATGCCGCCGCCAAACGGAATAAAGGCGCCTCCGGCCCGGAGCGCTATCAACTCGCCGCGGTGATAGTGAAGGGCCTGCCACTGATGTTTCTCGACGGCATGCGAAATCTCGTGCGCCAGCATAAAAGCGAGTTGAGCCTCGTTTTGCAGGAAATCAAAAACGGACGAGTGCACAATGACGACGCCATTGGGATAGGCAGCGGCGTTGAAACTATTGTCCTGTACTAAATAAAACCGGAACGGAATCTTCAGCGGATCATTGGCCGACAGGTCTCTCTGGTGTGCGGGAACAAGGCTTTCCCCGAGCTTGGCGATATAGTCCTGGGCTTCGCGGTTGGGAACGATGCGGTATTTCTTCCAGTGCATTTTGAGCTCACCGGGGGCGAAGGACGAATAGTCCGGTTCCTTGACTTTTGGCTCCATGCGCTGCCAGAGTTTTGCCTCGCCGGGTTCGAGTTCGCCGTGACGAAACTCGATTTTGTGTGCCTTGATTGACCCATCTGGTTCCCGTGTACCCTCGTATCGCACGAAGGTGTCGAGGTTTAATGCATCGAGGGAGGTCAACGGCGCGCTTTTGAAGTCCTCTTCTTCTTCTTTATTTTTCTTGTCGGGGGAGTTCTCCCGCTCCGACTTGTTGGGCTTGATTGTGAGGGATGTCTCCGGTGACACGGAGATTCTCTGCCCATCGGCGCGAATTTCTCCTTCCCATCCGGAGCCCTTCTTAGTGAGAGAGGGAAGCTGTTCGAGCAGAGCGGTGCGCTTAAGTTTCCGGGCATCCTCGAAAAGCACCTTGATCGACTTGGCCTTCAGCTCCCCAGAGGACTCGTCGTACTCTCCCTTGACCTCCAGCTCTGTTCCTATGCGAATGTCTTCTGGTTTGAATGTGGTCTTCGATTTATCGTCTTCCTGGGTGCTTATATCGAGCGCAAGGGAGCGGTCGCGAGTGACCTTATAGTCATCGATCTCAAAAACGGTAGGCGATTTCACATCGGTGACGAACCCGTGAATTGTCACTTCCTTCGCGAAGAGCGACCCCGCGAAGAACAGCCAGACGCTTACCGTGGCAAAGAGTCGGCGCATGAGAGACCTACGGCTCATGGAGTTCTTGACAGCGGCAAGATGATAACACTCAAAACCGATGCCGCCGCGGACGGCTGGGGCGGTGCTCCGATTTTTTTCATCACAAACGTCCAGTGTGCTCCTTCACGGACACTCATCCAGCAGTGCGCGACAATGTGTCGCAGCCCGAGCTGCGCCAACTCCGTTCAAGGTCACCCCGGCCGCGCCAAGCCACTCATGATTAACTCTTTGATAAACAGGAGTTGAGGCGATGGGCGGGTGTCAAAAGCGGCCAAAACTTATGAATTTCGATAGAATCAGGCGAGAAATCGAGCTTAGTCCTTATTCCGGAAGATTTTGAAAATAAGTCCAGTGCGCTCTAGATTTTGGAGCTCTAGATTTTGGAGTTGCGGTCCCCCGTAACCCCATGATTCAAGCAGATTGGGGGGAGGGGGTAGAGGGGGTAGAGGTAAACACGCATTAATACCCTAGGAGTAAACAACGCTGGGAAGCAACGGAGTCGGATCGTGCCATCCGGTTCAATCCTTTCCGGCGGCGGCTTTCTTGACGGCCTCAAACTGGGTGATCTCGACGGTTCCTTCGGGGAACTTGGCGGTGATTTTCAGTTCTCCGCCCATGGCCTTGACGAAATCGTGGAGCGTGCTTACGTACATATCGGCGCGGCGTTCGAGTTTGGAAACGGCGGCCTGGTTGACCCGGAGAATCTTGGCGAGATGCACTTGTGTCATGTCGCGCGCCTGGCGAAGTTCGTCCAGAGCCATGCCGGAGCGATAGTTGGCCGCAAGACGACGGGAACGTTGCTGGGCAGCGGGGGACATCGTGGCGCGGAGTGAATTGAAGTTTTTGGACACTGTGCCTCTCCTGTTGTCGGTCGTTATCAGTCCAAAACGGACCGTGATGTACCACTTGCCCATGCCGTTTCCGTGCCAGTTGCCGCAGATGTTCGTCGAACAAATCGTCGGCGATGGGCACGAACCTGTCGTACCACTTTGGATCGCCCGTCTTATCGCCGCCGAGCAGGAGCAGCGCCGTGCGGCGAGGATCAAACGCGTAGAGCACCCTCAGGTGGCGGTCCTCCACCTTGCCTCGCAACTCCTTCGTGTTGGCGTGCCGGGAAGTAGAAATCACATCGGCATGAGGCCGAGGCAGGGTTGGGCCGCTTTCCTGCAACAGTTCAACCTTGGCGCTGATTTCGACTTGCTCATCTTCGGACAGGGAGTCCCACCAGGTCTCGAACTGGCGGGTGAACTCGACTTCCCATGCCATGGAGATAGTATTCCTTGCATGGAATAGTCTGTCAAGGGAATAATGGCGGTGGCCGTCGTCTCGCGGCGTTCAAGATGCGATTACCGCAGCGCTAAAGCGCTGCGCCACCCAAAACCAGGTGACGGGCTGCTAGCCCTTTACGCTGATCTTTGAAAACGAGAGCACGGCGGTTCCCGTGGTGGGGCGTCCCATCGACAGGGCTGGACGGAAGGTGGTGAAGATCAGCAGGTTCTTTAACTGGGGCAGGACGGCTTTGGCGTCGTCCGGTTGCGACAGGATGCGGTAATCTTCGACTCGGCCGTTGGCATCCACGTAGGCTTCGATGACCAAGGCATCGTCTCCCATATTGCCGAGCGACATGCCGAAAGCCGACTGCTGGAGTTGAGGGCGGGTGTAGAGCATGAGTGGAACATCGGCGCTGCTGGCTTCGAGCGCTTGCGGCAAGGCGAAGAAGCCGAGCAGCAGTCCGAAGGTCAACACGGCGCTGACCAAGCCGGCGGTGGCTGGAACCATGAACGCGTTGAGCGAATTTGACAGCCTTACCAGCAGGCCTTCAAAGCGCGGACGGCGCGTCTCGGCGGCCTCGCGCGAAATCGCTAACCGCAACTTTAACGCCAGGTCGGCGGGAGCTTTCTTTGGACCGAGGCTGGCCAGCAACTGTTGCGTGCGCTGCAGGGCGGCGAATTCACGCTCGCAACGGACGCACTGTTCCAGGTGACGCGTGAAGGCGTGCATCTCCGCGCCGCTTACGCGGCCGTCGAGATAGGGCGAGAACAGTTTTTTCGTCTTTGCGCAGTTCGTCTCGGTGTGCCTGGTTTCGGCGTGCTTTGTCTCGGTGTACTTCATGGCGTCACCTCAACCTCTCTGCCGCCACGCGAACCTTGATGCAGGCTTTCATGCGATCTTTTGTGTGAACTCTCATGCGAACTCGGGCTGGCATCAGGAGCGAGCAGGCCGAGCTCTGGACCGACTTCCCTTACATAGGCTGCCAATTTCTTGCGCAGCGCGTCGCGGCCGCGGGTGATGCGTGACTTCACCGTGCCGAGCGAGATGGCCAAAACTTCCGCGATCTCCTCGTATGACATTTCTTCCAGGTCGCGCAGGATCAGGGCCGTGCGATAGGGTTCGGGCACTTGTTGCAGAGCCTGGTCGACGGCGGCTCGGACCTCGGTATGCGCGAACTGTTCAAAGGGCGACTCGCCGGGATCGACCAGACGATCTTCTAACGAAAACTCGTATTCGCCGGCGGGCATCGGGTCAATCGGTGTTTCCTGCGCTTTGTGGCGGAACCACCAGCGCCTGCGATTGGCGGCCTCGTGCAGCGCGATGCGGTAGATCCAGGTCTTGAGGCTGGACTCGCCATGGAAATGTTTCATGCCGCGGAACACTTTCAGAAATACGTCCTGCGTTGTGTCGGCCGCGTCGGACGGATCATTGACGATGCGGTAGATGACGCTGTAGATGGGCTGGTGAAACTCGCCGATCAGCCAGGAGTAGGCTTCCTCGGATCCGGCCTTCAGTTCAGCAATGACGGCGGATTCGTGAGTGCGGGCTCCGATCGCGCTGGCTAGATCGCCCAATGTGGTTGCTCCCGCCATGGTGGCGTTGCCCTCAATTATAGAGAAACTCTGGCCCCAGCGGCGGGAATTTCATGCTTGCCCGCTTAGATAGTTAGACTCCGGCGGGGGTATTGGAGTTCCCGCGGTAAGCCTTTTTCTTGCAACGAATTGGAGGGACGGTGCGAGTTCCCGGAGAGAGAACCGGCTCTGGCGGCGTCGAGCACCTGTGCCGTCCCTACGGGGACTTGACTTTGGCCCGGCCTGTTTCCCGGCACTGACGTGCCGGGCTTTCCTATGTCGCCGCTTCGCGGCTGCCGGCGCGGTAGTCAATGTGTCGAAAAAAGGTCGAGCACCGGGGCTGAAGCCCTCGCTGACTTTACGGGACACGCGGCCCTGAAGGGCCGCTCTTCCACGGTGATCCGCGCATTCGTGAGTTTTTCGCCGCTAGTCAGGGAGTGGTAGGCGAAGAACGGCGATCTGGTTACTTCGCCGGCGGAGCATTGGCGGGCAGAGCGTTGGTGGGCGGAGCGTTGGTGGTGGACGCTGGCGGTCTCGGGGTGGTCGCTTTCTTTTTCACCGGCTTCTTGGCGGGCTCGGCGTCATCCACTACGATCTTTTTCGGGGGCGGAGGCGGCGCGGCGGTTAGGGTCTTGACTTGCGCGCGCAAACGGGTCAACTCATCTTCCTTGCTTGCCGTCAGTTTCTGCATGCGATCGCCGAAAGCGCGGCGGGCGTTCTTCAGTCCGTTCAGGTCGTTGTCCAGACTTTGAAACTCATCTTTTGATCCGAAGGCTCCCGCCAATTCGACTACCGATCCAAAGACGCTATACAACGCATCGAGGTTGCGGTAGAGCTTGAAACTTGTTCCCAGATCTTCGGGCGAGTTGTTGATTTGCGCGATGGTTTCGGGGAGGGTGGACTGGAGGTTGCGCTGGATGGAATCGACATCGGCGAGGGTCTGTTTCTTGGTGGCGCCGTCGGTCTTCCATTTCTCGATGCGCATCGCTGCGAGATCGGATTGGATGCTTTGCGCGGTTTGCTGCAATTGCGCCAGGATGCTGTTCAATTCGCTGACCGAGGCATAGGCGACGGGCGGCTGGGATGCGGCGGGCGCTGCGGCTGGGTTTTGCGCGGGCGCGAGCGCAGCGGCAAAGAGGGCGATGAGACTATGAAGAAGTGCCCGAACCAAGAAAATCCGCGAGTTCGACATCGAGTTCAAAATGGGGCTCCGATGGTGTGCTGTGGTTTGTCACCCATATCCTATTTGACGTTGACCACCGGAGTCGAGTTTGACGGGGCGGGCAAGCTAAGCGAGAATTGAAGAAGTGGGCCTGTGGCGCAGCTGGGAGCGCGCTTCCATGGCATGGAAGAGGTCGTCGGTTCGATCCCGACCAGGTCCACCAAATCTCCATGCTGGGTAGCACCAGTTCCGGCATCCTGCGACGGGTCCCGTTAGAAACGCGAATTTCTTAAGTTAGCCACGGATTATGAACTGCCCAGACGCCAGCTCAGTTCGAGCCACACATCTTCGAGCCACACATCTTCGAGCAATACCTCATGAGGGGACAATGAAAACGAAAATCCAGCTGCTACTCCCGGCGATACTACTGATGACCGCCTTTGCATTTGCCGGCAAGTATGTCGCCAACGAATTCGGCTTCGCCGCGTCTTTTCCCGCGGACGTCGGCCATACACAAATCACGCCAGATGTGAACAGCTTTGTCGCCAACGGTCCGGGCGGTGCGTGGGTGGCGCAGGTGAAAGTAACCAAGAATGTCGCGATGCCGGAGAAGATCACTAAAGAATTCATGGAAGGGAAGCTGGCGGAAGTCCTCAAGGGTGGTTTTATGACTCAGACGGGTTCCAGTTCATACACCACGGTTCAGGGCAATCCGGCTGTTCTCGCAACGGCGACCTTCATCATCAACAATAGAAACACCAACCTCGTCTCATACTCTGCCGTCGCAGACATGAAACTCATCTTCGTCAAGAGCCAGAATCGCGTTTACTGGGTCGCTGGATGGGCGATCCAGGGCCAGGATCGCTCTGGGATCCAGCAGTTCCTTGATTCGTTCGAATTGAGGTGAGCCTGGAGAAGGCGTCAATCTGCGGCGGGAGAGCGAGCACCGGGGCTAAAGCCCGCGGGGATTTTACGCGGCTTACGCGGCCCTGAAGGGCCGCTCTTCCACGGTGGCGCATGCGTTCCACGGTTGCCCACGCATTCTGCGTGGCGCATGCATTCCACGGTTGACCACGCATCCTGCGGCGGCCCATGCATTCCACGGTCGCCCATGCATTCTGCGTGGCCCATGCATTCTGCGTCGCCCATGCATTCGGTGAGCCAGGCGTTCTTCAGTTTTTCCGCGGCCGGCTGGACTAGAATGGCGTCCGGCAGTGGTCACTGAAATTGGAAATCTAGGGGGTTCCATGTGGGATAGGCGGTTCTGCTTTGCTTTTGCAAAGTTGATGGCTATCGCGGGCGCGGTGGCGGTGGTGCTATTCGTGGCTTCGATGTACGCGGCGCTGCCGCGGAACACCATTTCGGCTGCTTCCGATTCAGCTTCGGATTCTTCTTCTGATCGGCGGCTGCAAAAGGCTTACCGCTTTCAGAAGGGCGGGTGGACTTATGTTCATCTGGAGGGATCGCCTTCGGAGATCGGATTCCAGCACGGGTATTTGCTGGCGGCTGAGATTGCAGACGGGTTCGAAGCGGTCAAGCTGTACGACACGCACCAGACTCAGCGCGACTGGGAGTTCTTCCGCACGACGGCCCGCGAGATGCTTTGGCCGCACATCGATGCCGAATATCAGCAGGAATTGCAGGGCATCGCCGACGGGGCGAAGGCGCACGGGGTGAACCTCGACGTCTACGATATTGTGGCCCTCAATGCGTTTGAGGAAGTTCCGGACTACTACGTGCCGTGGTTGAACAAGAAGACGAATAAGCAGACCGCGAACCGGAAAACGAACGCCCCGAAGCTGGCGGCTCCGGGCAATTGCAGCGCTTTCATCGCGACCGGCAAATACACCAAAGATCACCAGATCGTGATCGCGCACAGCAATTGGACCAGTTATCTGGCGGGCGAGCGCTGGGTGGTGATCTTCGACATCGTGCCGCAGAACGGTCAGCGCATTCTGATGGACGGGTTTCCCGGGGTGATTACCAGCGACGACGATTTCGGGGTGAACTTGGCGGGCATCATGATCACCGAAACCACGATCACGCAATTCGAGGGATGGGACCCGAACGGCAAGCCGGAATTCATGCGCTCGCGCAAAGCGCTGCAGTATGCCAAGAGCATCGACGACTACGTGCGCATTATCAAGGAAGGCAACAATGGAGGCTACGCCAACGACTGGCTGATCGGCGACCGCAAGACGGGTGAGATCGGCTATCTGGAACTGGGGCTTAAGAATACTCCGCTGTGGCGGACGAAGGATGGATATTTCGTGAGTTCGAATTTTCCGCGCGATCCCAAGCTGATCCGGGAGGAAACCAGCGGATTTGATGTGAACGACGCATCGTCTTCGATGAATGCGCGACATGCGCGGGCGGATGAGATGGTCGAGCAGGCTAAGGGGAAGATCGATGTGGAGATGGCCGAGGCGTTCCTGGCGGATCATGTCGACAGCTTCGAGAAGAAAACACAGGCCAACGAGCGCTCAATGTGCGGACATGTCGATGCTTCGTCGCGCGGCGTGAAGGAGTGGGGATGGGAGGGGTTCAATCCGGGAGGCGCGGTGCAGGGAAAAGCTACGGATGGCAAGATGGCGGAGAAGATGAGTTTTGTGGCACGGGCGGGGCACCCTTGCGGGGCGGATTTTGCGGCGGCGGATTTTCTGGAGCGGCATCCGGAGTATGCGTGGCAGAAGGCGTTGCTGCGCGATATGAAGGCGGGGCCTTGGACTACGTTTCGGGCGGGGCAGAAGGGCGGAGAGTAGTTCGCGCCCGCCACACGGCGGGCCGCGCTCGTGGTGTCACGATGCTCACTTGCAAGTGATGCTAGGGTTATCCTTCGCCAATTCGAGACAGGCCGCATGTTGCTTCATGCTCTGCTGCTGATCTGTTGCCGAAGTTGGAGTAGAAGGGGGAGCAGTTGCTGGTGAAGCTGCAGGAGTCGCACTTGGAGCCTGCGCACTCGAAGTGGGAGCCTTGTCAAGCATTGCTTTAAATGCCGCGATCTCCTCTGGTTGGCCCCATATAAACTGACGAGTTTGCACTTGGCAGTCCTCGTCCGGATATTCCCAGACAGGCTGAACAATTATCTTTGTCGTGCCATTGAGTTCCACCAACGAGTAGGACCACACCTTTTTGGTGGTCATGCCCTTACAAATACCAGTGATGGTGAGCATCGAATCCATCAAGGGCAGTTGCCCGGGCATCGAGAAGCGGAACTGGAACTGATTATCGGAATCGAGCGTGTAGCCTTCTCTTAGATTCTCCTGGACGATCAGCGTCTTGAGTGTTTGAGCAGACGCTTTGCTGGTGAATACATACGGTCCCGGCTGAGGCTTTGGTTTCTTATCCCGCGCCGCAGCCAAGGTCGATATCGCCAGAAGTAGAATCAGTGCCCGTCTCATGCTTTTGCCCATTTGTGAACTTTACCGAGATTAGCCACCGAACCGCTAATTACCGGAGTCATCTCAGAATTCGTCTCACCAGATGAGGAGCGTCCGAGCGAGACATGGGGTATGGTTCTTCGACATAACGACAGGGCAATTCAGGCGGTCGATGGAGTGAGGGCAAGTAAGGCAGACAGGCGACATTTGCAACCGAATTTCCTCGGCACTCTTCTTGTCATGTCACTCGCTGACCGGTTCTGACGTTCTGAGTCCTGTCTCCTGATTTCGTCAGCTGTCCTTTCCTGCACCGAAGCATCGCTCTATGATTTTGGCACTAGTATGATTGCCCAAACCCGCTGCTTTGAAAACACAAACTCGATGCCAGGATAAAACAAGACCTTGTCGCCAACCTTACCAACCACGACCGGACGACCGTCTGCGGTGGTTCCCTTCGTGAGGTCAATATTGCCCGTTTTGCCCTTACCGTACGCTCGAAGCACATCTTCTTCTGAATCCCCCACTCGAATTTGTCGATCCGTGCGGAAGTCGCTGGTAGTCACAACGACACCTTTCAGCAAGTGGTCTTGGGTAAATTGAAAGTCGATGCCCGCCTTCTTGTCCCGGATCGACTCGATCTCGTTCTCTCTGGTCCGACCAAGAATGAAACGACCGCAGCGGACACCCGGCACGACTACAGCGTCGTCCGTCGTTTGAGCGACTCCAATCGTTGAGACCAGCACGACCAATAACCAGACACGAGCAAACTGTCGCAATGAGCGCCTCCTACACACTGTATTTTGACACCGTTGGCGTAGGGGTTGGTGGTTTATAGCGAGGTAACTGTTGAAAGATCCCCGTTACACTCGTTGACCGGGTCTTGAGGAGTAGAGAGACCGACTTCCGCAGCTAAACGCGATGAATCTAGATGACGCACTTTTCTTGGTTCGACAGCATTTCCGAAACCGCGGCATTGACGTGGATCTGAGTGGTATCCAGTATGGGTAGTCCTTCAATGGACTCGGCGCGCAGGAGCAATGGCAGTTCGGTTCCGGCGAGGATCACGCCTTGAATGCGATCGCGTTGCTTCTGGAGGGCGATGATCTGCTGCAGGCGGTCGCGGGTTTCGGGCAGGAAGATTCCATTGATTAGCTCGTTCACGTACTTGTCATGAATGTAGGCTTGCTCTTCCGGTGACGGCGGCACGAGGGCGATGCCATGTTTCTCGCAGATTTCCGGGTAGAAGCGGCCGCTCATTGTGAATCTTGTACCGAGCAGGCTCACCGTCTTCAGCCCTCGGCGGACCACTTCTTCGCAGGTTGCCTCCACAATGCTGATGAGCGGGAGGGGCGAGAGGCGACGAACATCGTTGAAGACGACGTGCGGAGTGTTCGCCGACAATAGGGCGAAGTCCGCGCCGGCGGCTGCGAGCTGTCGAATTGCGCCTGCGAAGTACTCCGCTAGTTGCTGCAGGTTGTTGGAACTGACCAGGCGCAGCGCCTTATCTACATCGAGACTGACGATGATGATCGAAGGATAACTTCCGTCGGCTACCTTGCGCCGATACAGGGAGATGATGGAGCGGTAATAGTCGATCGTCGATTCCGGGCCTAGACCGCCTACAATTCCAACTGTCTTCATTTATGTTGACCCGCCATAAAGTCTATCCGAAAGGCTGAATCGGTTCGGAAGAGACCGCGACGTGAGTCGTCCCTCCGGAGTCTGTGTCATAGCGCGGGTGTCGTCCCTTGCGGGACTCGATCGGTTCCACTTCTGCCTTCCCGGCACTTACGTGCCGGGCTTTCTTATGTCGCCGCTTCGCGGCTGATGAATCGTAAGGTCCACTTTCTCGCGCGGCCTCCAGTTATGGCATGCACTCCTCTTATGACACACACTCCTCCGGGACTTGAATCATTTCTTTGCGGCTCTCCCAGCGCTGAAGCGCTGGGCTAAGTTGGGTCGCCCCTCCGGGGCTGATTTCCCTCTGGGCTGGACGGCCAACCACCCCAGCCCGCGAAAAGCGCGCGATCTGGGGGCCCCCCGGCGAGGGCGGCCGTCGCTACGTGGGCAAAATCTTCCGATTTCCCACAATTTTTTCCCTTTCCGCAAATAGGAAAAATATTGCAGATGCGGTGCGGCAGTCTGGTAGGATAGGTTTTTTCCTGTCTAAGTAGCCGCTTAGCAGCATCTTAAGGGTGGAGAGCGGTCGGCGAAAATGGCCTTCGGCGTGCACTTCAGGGTTTAGAAGTGTCGTCCTTCGACCCGTTCCCCGCGGCCTTCAAAGTGCTAGCCCGTGGGATTGAGCACTTCTTTTTTGGCCAGCGCTGAGGTAGGTGGCAGGATGAGGTACCGCAGATGAATTCCCAGGTTTCAGAATTGACTCTAGGCATTCTTCCCGAGCCCGGCACTCGCTGGGGCAAGTTTGTTGTCAGTTATGGCGTGCAGTCGGTGCTGCTGACGTTCTTCGTGATTACCGCCATCATGCACCCGGATGTTCTTGAGCCACGAGCGCGCGATTATCACTTCGTCAGCCTGGTCAGCACTCCGCCTCCGATTCCACAGGCTCCGGCGCCGGTTCGGCATTTTCCGGTTCCTGCTCCAAAGATTACCGAGCCGGTAACGCCTCGGCCGGAAGCGATGCGCGTGCCCGCCGAGTTGGTGCGGAAAAAGGTTCCAGTTCCCGAGGAGCAGGCGCCCAAGGTAACGCTAGCGGCGACGAAAGAAGTTTTGCCGGATGTGAAGGTACAGATTCCGCGGCCGCCGGTGAAGACGAATGTATTTTCGGCTGGGAGTTCGGCGACGCCGACCATGGCGGCGGCTCCTTCGAAAGTGCAGACGGGTGGCTTCGGCGATCCGAACGGGGTGCCGGCATCGGATCCGCACGGGCATCCGGTCACGATTGCGCAGGCGGGCGGTTATGACATGCCCTACGGGCCGGGTTACGGCAACGGCACGGGAGGCGCGCATGGCGCGCGAGGGGTGGTTGCGAGCACCGGTTTTGGCAACGGGGTCGCTGCCGGCAACGGTTCCGGTATTTCCGGTTCGCGCGCGCCGGTTCGCCAGTCGGGCTTCGGAGACGCGGAGATCGTACCTGCTTCACAGGCGAGAACGAAGTTGGTCGAACCCACAGTGACGACCTTGCCGGCTGAGATCACGTTTAAGCCGCGTCCGGTTTACACCGATGAGGGGCGACGGCTTAAGATTGAGGGCGAGGTACTGCTCGACGTGGTATTTTCAGCGAGCGGACAGGTTCGCATCGTGAAAGTGGTGCGCGGTCTGGGTCATGGGCTGGACGAATCCGCGGTGCATGCGGCGGAAAAGATTCAGTTTAAGCCGGCGCTGAAAGACGGTCATCCCGCCGATTCGGAGGCGGTGTTGCACATCGAGTTTCAACTGGCATCGTAGGTCATGCAACATAGGTCACGCAACGTAGGTCATGCAATATGGGCGCATCATATGTAGAATGAAAGCGACGAGAATGCTGCGATCCCTATACGCACTGCTTACGCTCTTCCTGTTCTGCTGCGCCACGTCTCTGTTCGTCCGGACTGCGTACGCGCAGACTCCTCCTGCTCAGACTTCTACCGCCGCCCCGGAGCCTCAGCTCTCGACCCGCGACGTAGCGACCCAACAGGCGACCGCTGCCGCCAGCGGCTTCGATCAGGTGGTGGATCGGGCGATTGAGCGCGAACACTTTTTCATGGCGCAGATGAAGCAACTTCATCCGCTGGTGGAAACGTATCTGCAGAATCTGAAACAAGACAAAGAGCTCGACACACCCGTCCCTCGTAGCGACGTGTACTTTCTGGGCCGTCTGGATATGAGCGAGGGCACGGATGACCGGGCGTTCACCTCGCCCACCACGGCTGGACTGGGCAAACGCATGCTCAGTAAACTGAGCAACGAATTTGCTTTCAAGTTTTATCCCCTGGGCTTTGCACAGATGGTGGTGCTCGATCAGGATTTTCAGCGCAAGTATTACGACTTCACTTTCGTTCGACGCGAGTTTCTGGGCGAAGTGCGCTGCGTGGTGGTCGACGTTGCTCCCAAGAAGGACACCGGCGTCGGCCGTTTCCTGGGCCGCATCTGGATTGAAGACCAGGACTACAACATCGTCCGCTTTAACGGCACTTACTTTCCGCATCCGCGATACAGTTACTACCTGCATTTTGACAGCTGGCGGGCGAACCTGCGTCCAGGCGGCGTGTGGCTGCCTTCGTTGATTTATTCCGAGGAGTCGGATCAAAAAGGCCGGCTGGGGCAGACGCTCAATTTCAAAGCGCAGACGCGGCTGTGGGGCTATAACCTGAAGGATCTCCGGCGCAACTCGGAGTTCACGGAGATTACGGTTGATGCCCCGCAGACGGTGCATGACCAGAGTCAGAAAGCGCAGGACGCTTCGCCCATCGAGGCGCAACGGCAATGGGAGCGTCAGGCGGAACTCAACGTGATTGACCGGTTGCAGCAGATCGGGTTACTGGCGCCGGAAGGCGAAATCGACAAGGTGCTGTCGACCGTCGTCAACAACATGATGGTCACCAACAACATCGACATTCAACCCGAGATCCATTGCCGCGTACTGATGACCACGCCGCTCGAGTCCTTCACCATCGGCCACACCATTGTGGTGAGCCGGGGCATGATCGATGTTCTGCCGGACGAAGCATCGCTGGCCATGATTCTGACCCACGAGCTATCGCACATCGTGCTGGGGCATCATCTGAATACCAAGCTTGCTTTCAACGACCGCATGTTCTTTCCGGATGAGCGGACGTTCGAGCGGATGGATTTTGCTCGCGATCGCGGCGAAGAAGAGGCGGCGGACAAGAAAGCCATCGAACTGCTCAACAACTCCCCTTATAAGGACAAGCTTGGTACCGCGGGCTTGTTTCTTAAAGCGGTGCAGGCGCGTGCTCCGGCGCTGAAGAACCTGATCCGGGGGCACCTGGGCGACAGTCTGCTGAATGGAGATGCCACCAGGATGTCGTCATTGATGACCTCCTCGCCGCAATTCGATCCGAAGAAGACTGATCAGGTGGCGGCGCTGCCGCTCGGTGGGCGAGTCAAGATTGATCCGTGGAACAATCAACTGGAATTGATCAAGACCAAGCCGGTGGCGATTACCAGCGCGGCCGAGAAGATGCCTTTCGAAGTTACGCCCTTCTTCCCGTTCCTTACCAGGCTGGGCAGCGCGACTCCGGAAAAAGCGGCTCCGGTGCCGGAAAAGACAGCAGCGGCGCCGACGGGGCAGTAGGTAGGTCAGAGGTCAGATTGCAAAGGTGAAAGCCTCTGGCAACCGGCACCAAGAGCTTTACGTTGAAAACTCTGAAATCGCCTTTGGGGAAAAACTGCAGGAACAACTCAGGGGAAGCCCCCTGCCAGACGCAGCGGGGCTTGGTCGTGCGGCTAGTTCGTCATCTGGCTGGAGACTTGCGAAAACACGTTGTTGGCGTTGGTGCCAATCAGCTTGACGGTGCCAATCACGATCACCAGGATAACGGCAAGCATCACCGCGTATTCGGCGACGTCCTGACCGCTTTCATCATTCCAAACTTGACGGATTGCTTTGATCACTGTTTCCCCCAATCGACAACGGCGCAGGTTCACTCATGCTTCTGAGCAGGTTCTCGCCCTTGTGTAATTGTAAAATATCCTGAGCCAGCCTTCCACCCAATAGCACCGCAGTGCCCGAAATGGCACTATTGTGCCATCACTCGGGTATTCCCCTTAGAAACGACAAATATCGTCCAATCTGTTGGTTACGCGAGCATGGCTGCAAGTCATGACTAGACAACTCTGGCTCGACAATCCTGATTAGACAATTCTGCTTAGACCATCGTTATTAGACCATCGTTGTCAAACAATCGTTTTCAGGGGAAGCCCCTGGTTCACCGCGAATAGCGCCAGTTCCAGACGGGTGGAGACTCCCAATTTGTCGAAGATATTGCTGAGGTGGTGCTTCACCGTATCCTCGCTGATTTTGAAGTACTCGGCAATTTCGCGGTTGGCGTAGCCGGCCACCACGGCAGAAACAATCTCCAGCTCTCGCGGCGTGAGGCCGAATTTCTTTTGTTTCGTTTCCTCGTTCGTACTCTGCATGAGGTTGCGCAGGTACTGCACCAGATTCGAGACGCTGTCGCGGCCCACCCAGTATTCTCCGGCCATCACGGCATGAATGCTCTTGAGCAGGAGTTGGGTGGCGGAGTCTTTGAGCACGACGCCGCGCGCGCCCAACTGCAAGGCCTCCACCATTTGTTTTTTCTCGACGGCGGCGGTCAGCAGAATGATGCGCACTGCGCCGGCACTGCTGGTATTCAGGTCGCGCAGGGCATCGAGGCCGGTGTGGTGGGGCATGGCGAGATCGAGCAGAAGAATGTCGGGCTTGATCTCGGTGGCGAGCTTGACGGCCTCGCGGCCGTCGCAGGCTTCGCCCACCACTTTCATATCGCTTTCCGATTCGAGCAGGCGGCGCAGACCGTCGCGGAAAATGGGATGATCGTCAGCAATCACAATACGTATGGGATGACTTCTCTTATCCATGGCTGGTTTATCCGTGGCTGGTTTATCCGTGACTGGTCTATTCTGGATTGGACTATTCATGATTGGCCTTTCTCGGCGGGGGAATGCTCACTTCCAGGCGTGAGCCGTGCCCAGGAGTCGATTCTATCGCGAGTTCGCCCGCCAGCAGCCGTACCCTTTCGTGGATTACCGCCGGTCCCTTGCCCGATTTCTCCAGTTCCGCATCGGACAGTTTGCCGGAAAAAGAAAACCCCTTGCCGTCGTCTTCGACGGTCAATTGCAGATTGCCGGCGCGCTGCGCCAGCCGCACCAGGACATGGTGGGCTCCGCTGTGCTTGCGCACGTTGACCAGGCTCTCCTGCACGATGCGCGCGAGCTCGCGACAGACTTTCTGCGCCAAATCGACGCGCTCCAACTCGCTGACGAACTCGGCGGCGATTCCCGTCTCGCGGCGGAAACGCTCCACCGTGTCGGAGATGAAAACGAGAAGGCGGTCCGCATTGACCTCGAACGACTTCATGGCTTGCATCAGTTCGCGCAACTTGAGAACTTCTTCGCGCAGCAATTTCTGGATCCGGCCCAACTCCGCGTTTACCACCGGCAACTGCGGTCCCGACTGACGGCGCAGGACGTCGAGCTGCATTTCCACCGCGATCAGGGATTGAATGGCTCCATCATGAAGTTCGCGGGCGAAGCGGGCGCGCTCCACCGCTCCGGCGCGCTCCCGCAGGCGCCGCATCAGATACACGTTGTAGATGGCCGGACCCACCTGCTGAGCGAACTCTTGCAAAAAGCGCAATTCCTCTTCCGGCTCTCCCATCATCTTGGGATCGAAGAGGAAGACACGGCCCGACCACTCGGTGCCGAAGGCCAACGCCACGGAAACGACGGCGTCAAATTTCTCCACTTGGGCCAGTTCATCCAGAAATCCGGTGTTGGCGTCGCGTACGCGGTCGCCGTCGTGATCGAGCAGCACGGCGTGAAAACCGCTGCCGCTGCGGGACGCGTAAATCGCGTCCACGGGCGAGTCGAACAGATACGACTTTTCGGTTTCCGGCAGAGGCTCGCGCCAACGTAGCGGCTCGATACCCTCGGCACCGCGTTTCACTTCGGCGAGGAATACACGGTAACTGTTCGACTCCTGCGAGGCGCTGAGCACGCGGCACGCGCCGTAGATGCTCATCACTTCCCCGAGAATCTGCTGCATGGTACCGGTGAGTCCGGCCTCGACGCGCGTGGAACTAAGAACGCGGGTGATTACGGCGCGCTCGGCGCGGACTTTCTTCTGGTTCTCGGACATGTAGCCGAGTAAAAATCCGAGAACAATCAGGTAGACCGAACTTATGAACAGCTGTTGCGGATCCAGCTCGCGCACGCTTACACCGAGGCGTGGCAGATGGGCCGCATGGAGCCAGCGATCGGCTGCGGGTTCCAGTCCAGCGCGCACCGCGAAGGCTTCCAGTTCGAGCAGTGCCACGGCAGTGGCCGCGGTGCCGACTGTCTCCCACAGCCCCCAGCGATAGGCCGCCGCCACCATGACGAAGACGAAGAACAGAAAAAATGGGCCGCGCTGCGCGGTCGCGAACAGGGACATCAGCACCGGCCACAGGATATCCACGGAATGAACCACGAGACGAAAAGCTCTAGTGGACTGGGGCCGGAAGCGCAGCAACAGCAACACCACCACCGAATGAATCAGGTATACGGCCAGCAGCCAGTAGAGCCAGCGTGAATATACGAAGCCGCGGATGGGCTCCATCAAGAGCGCGAAAAACGCCGCAATGGTCAGCGCCGCACGGGCCGTCGCCAGCCAGCGCTCGGTGCGGCGGATTTCGCCCACACTGAGCGGCGCGCGGAAGCGCCATAGATCACGGTAGCGAAGAATCATCCAGGGCAAGGGACTCACGTCGACGAGCGGTGCTAAGGTTGAGCGACTCATTTTAAAGGCAATCTCGGACAAACTCCAATGAGTCTTCTGCTTTTTGCAACGCTCGCTTCCAGCTTCTGATGCCTGGCAGGCTTGCGGAAAGCTGCGGAGACGGGGCGAGCCCCGTCTGTACGGGAAAGCAGATGACCTTTTCGATACTCACCACTGCTTACACTAGTAACCCCCGCAAAGCCAGATCACGCTCTAAAATGGAGGTTGGAGTAGTCTGCTTTGGCCGCACGCACTAAAGTCTGGATCTCTTTGCTGGTCGGGTTGGTTCTCGCCCAGATTGCGGCGTCGCTGCTCATGCCGAGGGGCGATGCCCTGATGATCGCGAGCGACCTGATCCAGGGCGGACTGCTGCTGGTTGCCACCGCTGCTTTCCTGCCCCATACCGTACGCTCGCGCTGTCCCACGCTCCATATTTGGCTCTTTTGGATTCTGATGAGCTTGGGCATGCTCTTCTGGTTGATCTACCAGGGGATGTGGAATTACTTTGAAGTCCTGAAGCGACAGGACGTACCCGACCCGTTCCTGGGCGACATCGTACTGTTCCTGCATCTGGTGCCCATGATCGCGGCCCTCGCGGTGCTGCCTCATCTGCACGAAGACGAGCGTGATGAGCGGGTACGCATGCTCGACTTCGCGCTCCTGCTGACGTGGTGGGTCTTCATTTATGTGTACTCCGTGATCCCGTGGCAAACGGTGCAGGTCGATGAACCGGCTTATAACGCGAATCTCAATCTCGCGTATCTGATCGAAAAACTGCTGCTGCTGGCCGCGCTCGCCGTCCTTGCCTACACCGCTAAGGGCGGGTGGCGACAGCTTTACGGACAGTTGCTGGGCGCGAGCGCGCTCTACGCCTCCAGTTCGTACGTGGCCACGTGGGCCATCGGACGCAAGCTGTACTACACAGGCAGTATCTACGACATCCCGTTGATCCTATCGATCGCCTGGATGGGCGCGGTGCCCTTGCTGGCTCGCCGCTTTGACCTGTCTGACTCGCGGCCGTCACGGCCGGTGCTGGGCGTCTGGATTACACGGTTGAGCATGCTCGCGCTGTTTAGTCTGCTCTGGGCCGCCCTGCATGCCGAACTGGACCCGAAGCTTCCGAATGCGGTCAAGGAGTTCCGCATCACGGTGAGTCTTTTGACCATGGTGGTAATGGGTGTAGTGGTTTTCTGGCGGCAACGGTTGCTGCGCGACGAGCTATCGCTGTTTCTGGAAAAGTCGCGACGTTCTTTCGACGACCTAAAGGCGCTGCAGGAAAAGCTGATTCAATCGGAGAAACTGGCGTCGCTAGGTCAGCTGGTGGGCGGAGCGGCGCATGAGATCAACAACCCGCTTACCGCCATGCTGGGATACTCGGACCTGCTGAATGTGTCGACGTTGCCGCCGCAGGAGCAATCGAATGCGGCGCAAATCGGGGAGCAGGTGCGACGCACCACGACTTTGGTGGCGAGTTTGCTGACGTTTGCGCGTCAGACTCCGGCGCGGTTTGCTGCCGTCAACATCAACTCAGTGCTGCAGACTACGGTGCTGCTGCTGGCTCCGCAACTGGAGGCGGAAGGCAATTCGGTCCGGCTCGATCTTGCTGTTTCGCTTCCGCCGGTGCTGGCTGATTCCAACCAGATTCTGCACGTGTGCATGCACCTTGCGGGACAGATCAATGCCCGGCTCAAGAGCGAAGCACGGTCCACGCTGATGGTGCACACGCACAGCCAGGACGATCTGGTGATGGTAGATTTCTCGGCTTGGGATGCTGCTTCGGGCGAGGGTTCTTCGGAATTGCGTGCGAACTTGTCGCCGCTCAGCTCCGAAGGAGAGAACAAGCCTTCCACGCTTTCGTTGAGCGCCTGCTGCCGCATCGTGGAAGAACATGGCGGGCGGCTGTTACAGCCTTCGACTGCGGGCAGCCCGGCTTTCCGTATGGAGCTGCGGGTCGCGGGAAATTCGGCAGGACGCTCGGCGCTGGCGGCGAACAGCTGGCCTGTGGCGCGCGGCATTTCGTAGCACCATCGGTGGAGACTGGGCTTTACCCGTCTCACTGCCGGAGACGCGGCTAGCCGCGTCTCTACGGGGAAGCGGGCGCTACTTCCACCGTCCTCTTCAATTGTCCGCAGGCGGCAAAAATGTCGCGGCCTCGCGGGCGCCGGATGAAGGCCAGGATTCCCGCGTCCACCAAAATCTTCCGGAACGCCAACACCCTCTCCTGCTCCGGCGTCCGATAGGGCAACTCCGTCCCCGGATTCAGAGCGATCAGATTGATCCTCGCCCGCATCCCGCGCACCAACTCCACCACCTCGCGCGCCTGCTCCGGAGCGTCATTCACGCCCTCGATCAGCACATATTCAAACGTCATCCGTTCCCGCGTGCGCAGGGGAAACTCCCGCGCTGCGTTCATCAACTCCGCGAGGTTCCACTTGCGGTTCAGCGGCATCACCTCGCTGCGCAGCGCGTCGTTGGACGCATTCAGCGAAATCGCGAGCTTCGGACGCACAGCCTCCTGACCGAAGTCGCGAATCCGTGGCACGATCCCCGCGGTGGAGACGGTCATGCGCGACTCTGGAATCCTCACGCCCTCCACCAGCAGGCGCACCGACTTCATGAAGTTGTCATAGTTCAGGAAGGGTTCGCCCATGCCCATGAACACGATGTTGACGCGCTGCAACGGAGGGTCGACTCCCTGGTCGCGAAGCACGGCCGCGATCTGTCCGACGATTTCTCCCGCCTCGAGATTGCGCTTGACCCCGAGCAGCGCGGTGAAACAGAACTTGCAATTCACCGCGCAGCCTACCTGACTTGACACGCAAATTGTGGACCGGCGCCAACTCACTTGTGGTGGCGGGGCCTCGCCCGGCGGGACGGGGCAGAGCCCGGTCACCACACGTTCCTGATCAATGCCGGCTTCCAGTTCGTCGCCCGCTTCGCTGCCGTCGCAGGTCTCGCCGCCATCGCCCTCGGGCATCCAGACCGTCTCCACCGTCTCGCCGTCGGAGAGTTCCACCAGATAGCGCACCGTGCCGTCGCTTGAAACAAACTTGTGTGCGAGCTTTGGAAGGCCGACGTTCCAACCTTCCTCCACGAGACGCGCGCGATATTCGAGCGGCAGCGTCGAGACCTGATCCAGTCGATCAATCTTTTGCCGATATACGGCATCGAATAGTTGTTGGCCCCGGTAGGCGGGCTGCCCCGACTCAAGCGCAAGATTCGTGAGTTCCTGCAAATCAAGTCCCAAGAGCGAATTTGAAGTCTGGCTTGGCATCTGGCTGCGGTAAGCGACGGGTGCCGTGGGCGCGTCTTTAGTCTAGAGTAAGAGTGTAATACCGAAAGTCTGATCTCATAGAATTGATGTAAGTTAAACAAAATAAGGACTCAATCGCAGGCTTCGTCGGCCAGCATCGGATTGTGGGAGAATAACAGCAATGACCCACTCGTGAATTCGTACTTGGATACGAACTTCTAATGGTAAAAGAAACGCGCAGCATTCGTCGTCAGACCCTGCCGAACGGCCTGACCGTGATCACCGAGCAGATGCCGCACATTCGCTCGGTCGCGATTGGCATCTGGCTCAAGTCCGGCTCGCGCGATGAGGATTCGGAATTTAACGGCATCTCCCATTTCATCGAGCACATGGTGTTCAAGGGTACGGAGACGCGCTCGGCCGAAGCCATCGCGCGCCAGGTCGATTCGATCGGCGGCAATATGGATGCGTTCACGGCTAAGGAATGCATCTGCTTCAATATCAAAGTGCTCGATGAGCACCTTCCGATTGCCCTCGATGTGCTAACCGATCTCGTCCTGCATCCTGTGTTCGATGCCGGCGATATCGCTAAGGAGCGCGGCGTCATTCTCGAAGAAATAAAAATGGATCAGGACAATCCCGACTACCTGGTCCATGAAATCTTCACCCAAAGTTTCTGGAAAGACCACGCGCTCGGGTTGCCGATTCTGGGTACGCGCGACACGGTGAAAAAATTCGAGCGGCCGGTCGTAGCGCGGTTCTATGGACACCACTTCGCTCCCGGCAACCTTATCGTCAGCGCGGCGGGTAATCTCGAGCACAAACACTTTGTCGAGCTTGTCACTAAACATTTTGAGCAGGTGAAGCCGGCTAAGAACGGATTGCACTCTCCGCAGCCCAAGACTTTTTCGCGCATTAATTTGCGCAATAAGAAGTCGCTGGAGCAGGTGCAGATCTGCATCGGCGTACCGTCGCATCCCATGGCGCACGAGCGGCGCTACGCTTCCTATATTTTGAACACGCTGCTTGGAGGCGGGATGAGTTCGCGGTTGTTCCAGAACATTCGCGAACGGCAGGGACTGGCCTACTCCATTTACAGCGACCTGAATCCTTATCGCGATACCGGCTCCATGTGCGTGTATGCGGGCACGTCGCGCGAGTCGGCGATCAAAGTGGTCGAGTGCGTGGTCGAGGAATTCCGCAACTTGAAAGCCGCGCCGGTGCCGGAAGAAGAACTGCGCCGGTCCAAGGATCAGCTCAAAGGCAGCCTCATGCTTTCGCTCGAATCTTCGACCTCGCGGATGGCGAATCTGGCTCGCCAAGAGATGTACTATGACCGGTTCTATGGTCTCGACGAGTTAATCGAACGCATCGAAGCGGTCACCGTTGACGAACTGCAGCAAACCTCCGAGGAATTTTTTCAAACGGAGCAGATCGCGGTGACGATTCTCGGCAACCTGACTGGGCTGAAACTTACTCGCGACCAGTTGAGCTGCTAGAAGGGACGGATGCCTCTAACCGGACGAGCGAGGTCGCCCGTCCCCACACGAACTCTCCCCAACTCCTCGTGTTATTCTGTTGCGCTCTTCTTTAGTTTTCTACGGACTCCTGATGTCTTTGCGCATCCTGGGCTTTATTCTGGCCGCCTTGCTGCTGGTCGGCTATCGCTTGATCAAGCCGCGCACCGCGGCCTCTGAATTGCCGGAGCAGTGGAATCTTTCTGCTTTGTTTCTGGCCAGCGCGCTTACCTTGTTCGCGGAACTTGCACTTATTCGCTGGGTTGCCACTGAAGTGCGGGTGTTTGCCTATGTGAAGAATCTGGCGCTGCTGCTGTGCTTTCTAGGCTTCGGACTGGGCTGCGCGCTGGCTCAGCAACGGCCTCGCTGGCAGACGGCCGCCACGGCGCTGCTGGGATTGATCGTCATCGTTCGCCTGCCCTGGAACGGCCCGGAGATCATGGAGAGGCTTTCGCAATACCTGGGCGCGTCGCAGGACATGGAGGTATGGGCCACACGCGCCATGCACGACACTACTGGCTTCATCCTGGCCGTGCTGGTCACTGCCATCCTGCTCTTCCTTATTACTTATATTTTCATTCCCATGGGACAGACGGTAAGCCGCCAGATCGAATTGGCGCCGCGTACGCTTTGTGGCTACTCCTGGAATCTGGGCGGCAGCCTGGCGGGCATTCTGGCATTTTTTGCGGTGTCGTGGCTGGCGTTGCCACCAGAGGTATGGTTCACCATCGTGCTGGCGGGCATGGCGCTGCTGCAAACTAGCCGGAGCGATAGCATCCGGATCGCTGCCGCCGTTTTGCCGGTCGCGATCCTGCTTATCGATCCTTCGACTTCGCACCACTTCAACTTGTGGACTCCCTACCAGCAGATCGAACTGGAGGATGAAAATTTTCCCGATGGCGAACTTTACCGGACCGAGATTCGCGTCAACCACACCGGGTACCAGGTCATGGTGAATCTTTCCGGCGATTTTCTGGGGCGACATCCCAATTTGTTGAAGGAGGCAGCGGATGAGAATCCGTATAATCTGCCTTTTTGGTTTACGTCGCCGAATCCGAGCGTGCTGATTGTGGGGTCGGGCACGGGGAATGACGTGGCTGCTGCTCTGCGCCATCAGAGCCGCGCCGTCGATGCGGTGGAAATCGATCCTAAGATTCTCGAGCTTGGGCGGCGTCGACACCCTGAGCATCCTTATGACGATCCGCGGGTTTCCGCACACTTGACCGATGCTCGCGCGTTCATGAAGCGCACCACTGCGCGTTACGACCTCATCCTTTTCGGATTGCTTGATTCCCACACGCAGCTTTCCGATTATTCCAACATGCGGCTCGACAACTTCGTTTATACCGAAGAATCTTTTCGCGAAGCTCGCGCGCTGCTTGCTCCGAACGGCATTCTGTTCATTAAGTTCCAGATCAATCATCCTTTTGTGGGACGGCGCCTCGACGAGATGTTGACTCGCACTTTCGGCAAGGCTCCGGTGGTTTTCCTTGCACCTTCGAACTACACCGCGGCCGCCACCTGCTTTGCCATCTCGCCCTCGGGACAGGTGGAGGCGAGCCTGGCCGCCGATGTTCGACTGAGTCAGTTTGTTGCGGGCCAGCGTCCGGCTTTTCTTGCCCTGCCGGAAGTGGCCGTCACTACCGACGACTGGCCCTATCTCTACCATCAGGGGCACTGGATCCCGGGGATTTTCTACTTGCTTAGCGCACTTGTTATTTTGCTGGCGGCGGTCTTCTATTTGCAGATTCCCGAAGCCCGGACGCGCGCTCCTTCTCTGTTTTTCTTCAGCATGGGCGCTGGATTCCTGCTGCTAGAAACGCAAGTGGTGAGCCGGCTGGCTTTGTATTTTGGGACGACATGGCAGGTCAATGGCATTGTGATCGCGGCCATTCTTTCCGCGCTGCTGCTGGCGAACTTTGTGATTGAAAAACAACGACGCGCGTGGCCGCGCGCCTGGACTCTGATCGGCATCCTGGTGGGCATCGCTTGCGCTTACTTCGTACCGTTCAATCGCATTCCGGGCTCAGCGGCCATGGTCGGCGCGTTTGCTGCCGTTGTCTTCGCCATCCCGGTTTTCTTTGCCGGCTTGTTGTTCGCATCTGAGTTTCGCTTGGCTGAGTCGCCTGCCGCAGCCCTGGGCGCCAACATGCTGGGAGCGGTGGTCGGTGGCCTGCTGGAAAACCTGTCGTTGATCATTGGAATGAAAGCGCTCCTCATAATCGCCGCTCTTTTGTATTCGCTAGCGGGGGTGGGTTTTCTGGGGTTGCCTTCGTCCTCGCCCCAGTCCACTCCCAGAGTCCCTGCAGATCCAAGCTGGCCGTAAGAAAGACGACGTTCGCCCCATCAGGGCCGCAATTCCGAACTTGGCGGTGTATCGCCTTGCGCGCCCTTGCTATCCTATATAGCTGAGGACTGAAGCTGGGGGCGAACGGCGAAGGGCCAATACCTCGCGGCGGGTTACTAACCATGCAGATGGTGATCGACGTCTTCGCGCAGATTTTTGCCACCCTTTGGGCGCACAAGCTCCGCTCGGCGCTTACCATGTTCGGCATTGCGTGGGGTGTGGGCTCACTACTGCTGCTGGTGGGGCTCGGCGAAGGCTTCAGGAGCGGCAACAAGCGCAACCTTTCGGAGTACGGCGAAAACATCATGATGATGTTCCCCGGTCGGGCGCCGGCGGTTCCGGGCAGCATGAACTCCGCGCGCCAATACCATCTTACTTATCAGGATTACCTCGACATCCGTAAAGAATGTCCGCACATACGCGCTGCTACTCCTGTCCTCTCCAGCAACGACGTGCATGCGGTCAGCGAGTTCGCGAGCGCCAGCGGGCAACTCAACGGGGCCGAACCGCAGTACAACGGAATCCGTTTTCTGCCGCTGAAAGAGGGGCGCTGGCTCAACGATCTCGATGAAGCTCAGAAACGCAACGTCGTGGTGCTGGGCGATGAGATGACTCACCACCTCTTCCCGGGACGCCCCGCGATCGGCTCGTTTATTTTGCTCAACGGATATCGCTTCGAAGTGATCGGCACGCTCAAGCGGGTGGGACGCGGCGATGACAACATGACCAACACGCGCGCCTATATTCCGTTCCAGGTGATGCGCAGCGATTTTCCAATTAAGGGCGAGGAAGCCTTCGATGCAATTTCAATGATCTATTATCAGCCTCGGGTGGCCGACGAACACCTGCTGGCGCGGGAGGAGGCTCGGCGCATAGTGGGGCGCAATCACCACTTCGATTATCACGATGAAGACGCTTTCGAGGGACTGGACTTTGTGCAGCAAGCGCAAATGATGGGCACCATCTTCGATGCGATGAACGATTTCCTGGGCACCGTCGGTCTGGTGACGCTGGCGCTCGGCGCCATCGGCGTGATTAATATCATGCTGATCGCGGTCAGCGAGCGCACGCGGGAGATCGGATTGCGCAAAGCCCTGGGCGCGACTAACCGCAGCATCATGCTGCAATTTTTCGCGGAGGGCGTTCTGCTGACGCTGGTCAGCGGACTGATCGGCATGGGACTGGCCGGCGGATTGATGGCGGTGCTTGGCAAATTCAATGGTCCTGGCGGCTTCGATCCGCCACGACTGGTTGCTAAGACTGCGATCCTCGCCATCGGGAGCCTCACGCTGGCGGGCGTTGCCGCCGGCCTCTATCCGGCGCGCAAGGCCGCGCGGCTGGAACCGGTTGAAGCCTTGAGGCAGGAGTGAGGCAGGAATAATGTCGTTTGATCTGCAGCCTACTTTGAAAGGCGAGCTTCTGGGGCTCAGGCCGCTTCGACTTGAGGACTTTAATGCCCTCTACGCTAGCTTCCGATCCACTCATTTGGGAACAACATCCGATGAAGGACCGTTACAAAGAAGAAGTTTTCAAGATATTTTTCCGCGAGGGCCTGAAGTCCGGAGGAGCGTTGATCGCCATTGATTCCGAGAATGGCCAGGTCATCGGATCGTCGCGATTCCACGGATACGACCAAGAAGAAAGCGAGATCGAAATCGGGTGGACGTTTTTGGCCAAATCCTACTGGGGAGGCATCTACAACCGGGAAATGAAAGAGCTGATGCTACGTCATGCTTTCAAATTCGTGAACAGCGTGATCTTTCTTGTGAGTCCACAGAATTTGCGCTCGCAGAGAGCGGTTGAAAAAATAGGCGGAGTTCGGGTGGGATCAAGACCCGATCGATCTGGGCGAGACAGTTTTCTTTACCAAATCACGGCGGCGACTTTTTTCGGCACCTTCGAACAACAAGGGGAAGCGGCAGGAATAATCCCAGGGATAATCCGATGATGCGCGACTTGCTTGAGGAATCGTACGATGCCATGCGCTACAACCGGCGGCGCACGGCGCTCACCATGCTGGGCATGGCGTGGGGCATCGCGACGGTGGTCATGCTGCTGGCCTACGGCGATGGCTTCGGCCGGGCTTGTGCCAACATCTTTGCCAACTTCGGCACGAAGATGATGATCCTAGTTCCCGGGCGGTCGTCGATGCAGTCGGGAGGCGACAAGGCGGGCGCGCAAATCCGCATCACGCTGGACGACGTCGACCTGCTGACCACCAACATTCCGCAAATCACCCACATCTCTCCCGCCTGTAACAAGGATGCGACGGTGCAGTACGACACACGCTCATACACCATCGGCGTCAACGGTGAGTATCCCAACACTTTCACCATCCGCGCTCTGAGCCTCGCGCAGGGGCGGTTCTTCAATCCTGAAGATGAGAACCAGCGGGCGCGGGTTGCGGTCATCGGTTCCGACACGAAAGAAAAACTTTTTTCCGGACGCAACGCTCTGGGCGAGAATATCCGCATCGATGGCATCAGCTTTGAGGTTGTCGGCGTGCTCAGCCCGAAGATGCAGGGAGGCGACGACAATATCAATCGCGTGGTCTACGTGCCCTTCACCGCCATGGGCGACCTGAAGGACACGCACTACCTCGACTCGATCTGGTTCAACTACGAGACCAACGACTATGAACGGATCGAGCGATCGGTCCGCTACATCATGGCGGCGCAGCACAGATTCAATCCCGCCGATCGCCGCGCCATGTTTGTTTTTAATCTGATGGAGCAGGTTCATCAGCTCGAAATCGTCACGCTCGGCCTCAAGATCCTGCTGGGGTTCATCGGCACGCTGACTCTGGGCATCGGCGGCGTCGGCTTGATGAACATCATGCTGGTCTCGGTCACGCAGCGCACGCGCGAAATCGGCATCGAGAAAGCGCTGGGCGCCCGGCGCCGTTATATTTTTCTGCAGTTTCTGGCCGAGGCGCTTACGATCACTTTCATCGGCGGCCTTTTCGGCATTATCCTCGCATACGTGGTTGCGCTCACGGTGGGCAGGCTTACGCTTTACAGCGCCATGGCGAAACACGCCGAAGCGGGCGACATCCGGCTTATGATCAATCCGGTGACGCTGATCGTCGCCATTCTCATCCTCAGTGGGGTTGGGCTGATCAGCGGGATGGTCCCGGCCATCCGCGCCGCCAGGCTGGACCCTATCGAAGCTCTGCGCTACGAATAGAGCAATACTTCTCTCGCCTACAGGACGGGATTGCCTCGCCTCCGGAGACGCGGCGAGCCGCGTCTCTGCGGGAAAATTAGTGGGGGAGTTCAAGAAACTCTTGCGCTGCCTGCTTGGAAGCTCCTACGCTGGTAAGATTCTGGGGACCAACAGAAACATCTAAACTGGAATAGTGTTATCGCCAATAGGAGGATAGTGACAAGAAAATGAAAAAGCTGATTGGATTGCTCGTGATCTGTTTCGCGTTTTCTCTCGCAGCCCTGGCACAACACGAAGAACATGGCGGCGCGCGGCCGGAGGTCGGCGGCGGGCATCAAAACATCCCGAAGCACGGTCCGACGAAGGTAGCCACTCCGCATGCGACCGACGAGAGCCGCAACTTCTCCGACATGAAAGGACATCCCCAGGCTCCCCACGTTCATTCCAACGGACAATGGGTGGGCCATGATACCGGCCGCGAAGATCCTCACTACCATCTGGATCATCCGTGGGAACATGGACACTTCACCGGCGGTTTTGGGCGCGGCCACATCTGGCACCTCGGAGGCGGAGGTCCCGGCCGCTTCTGGTTCGGCGGTTTCTTCTTTTCCGTAGCTCCTTACGACGTTGGCTTCTGTGACGGTTGGCTGTGGGATTCGGACGACATCGTCATCTACGATGATCCCGATCACGTCGGGTGGTACCTCGCCTATAACGTCAGGCTCGGAACCTATATCCACGTGATGTATACGGGAGCGTAGTACAGCGATCGTGCATGAATGATTCGGTGGAGGGACGGGCGTCGCGCCCGTCCAGCCGGGCGGGGACGCCCGGCGCTCCACCGGACAGAGATTCTGCTACTTCTTGTCTTCGGGCTTGGCGTCGTTCTTTTCGCCCTTGGTGATATCGTCTTTCGGCTTATCGTCTTTTGTCTTGTCGTCTTTTGCCTTATCGTCCTTTGGTTTTTCCTGGATCGAGAGCAGTTCGACGTCGAAGATCAAGGTGGCATTGGGCCCAATTTCAGCGCCCGCGCCGCGCTCACCATACGCCAGGCCTGAAGGAATGAAGAGCTGCCACTTCGATCCCACGGGCATGAGCTGGAGCGCTTCCGTCCATCCCTTGATGACTCCGTTCACCGGAAATGTCGCCGGTTTCCCGTGCTTGGCGGAGCTGTCAAATTCCTTGCCATCGATAAGAGTGCCGCGATAGTTGCAGACCACCGAGTCGGACGCCGCGGGTTTCGGTCCGGTGCCGGCGGTTAGAATCTTGTACTGCAAGCCGCTGGGCAATGCGACGACGCCTTCTTTGCTCTTGTTGGCGGCCAGAAATGCTTCGCCTTCGGTCTTGTTCTTATCCGAAGCCTCTTTCGCTTTCTGCGCCTGCTCTTTGCGAACTTCGTTCTGCACTTCGGTGAGCACGGCCTTCTCTTCTTCTTCCGTGAGACGCGTCTTACCGCCGCCCGTGGTGTCCTTCAATCCCTGGGCCACCAGATTCCAGTCCACTTCGACAGATTGGGTTTTCAGAGTGTTGCCAAGGCTGCTGCCGATGTTCATTCCGAGGGCGTAGCTGAACTTTTGTTTTTTCGTGGTAAGCGGAGCGGGCTCTGCCGTTGCCGGCTTTTTCACTGGAGCTTTCGCCGTGGTGGCCGCTTTCGGAGTTGTGGCTGCAGGAGCCGCTGGAGTCGTTGCCGCCGGAGTACTTGCTGGAGTCTGCTGGGCATAGCCATCTCCGGCCAGCATCATCGCCGCGGCCAATAGTAGCGCTGTAGTGAGAAATCTTTGCATTCGTCTATTGTCACATTGCTCCGCATTCTGCGCCAGAGCAGGGGTGGTGCCGGGGCTGCGAGCTACGAGCTTCGAGCTACGAGCCAACCGGGCGTCGATGGCTCGCAGCTTGCGGGCTATTTCGCTATAATCCCTCGCATGAAAACGACTCGCTTGTTCTCGCTCGCAGTGCTCGTGGTCGCGCTCGCCTCCGCCAGTTCGGCCAAGATGTTGGTTCAACTCAAGGATGCTCAAGGCAAGGTTGTGGGGTCGGCGATTCTGTGGGAATCGGACGGGGGGATCGGGATGGAAGTCAATTTCGAGAATCTGCCGCCCGGCGAACATGCCATCCACTTTCATCAGAATGCGAAGTGCGAGGCGCCGGACTTCAAGTCCGCGGGAGGGCATTTCAATCCCGATGGGAAGAAGCATGGATTGGAAAATCCGGATGGCCACCACGCCGGCGATGGTCCCAACTTCACGGTAGGCGCGGACGGCAAAGCGCATTTCAAGAGGGAAGATAAAGACGTCAACCTCGGGAGCGACAGCCATTCGCTGTTCAGCAACGGAGGCACGGCCATCGTGGTGCACGCCAAGGCTGACGACCAGAAGACAGATCCCGCGGGCAACGCCGGCGATCGCATCGCCTGCGGCGTGATTACGAAGTAATTCAGGTGATTGCGCGGGACGGGCGAGGACGCCCGTCTCTGCATTGGCTTTCCTTATCCCGTATTGTGCAGGCCGGCGGCGATGCCGTTCATGGTGGCTCCGATGGCGTAGTCGAGAGCTGGATCGCCAATGCCTGTGCGCTTGCGGCGCAGCAGATCGACCTGGATCAAACTGAGCGGATCGACGTACGGGTTGCGCAGGCGTACGGAGCGCAAGAGGACGGGATTTTTTTCCAGTAATTCCTGTTGGCCGGTGACGGCGAGAATGAGGCGAGCGGTGCGCTCGAATTCCTGGCGCAGCATTTCGAAAACGCGTTCGCGGAGAGCGGCGTCGGTAACCAGATCAGCGTAGAGACGGGCGATGGCGAAGTCGGCTTTGGCCATGGCGATTTCCACGCTCCGGATCAGGCTGGCGAAGAGCGGGAAGCGGCGCATCATTTCGCGCAGGAGTTCGGCGTGCGCCGGGCTTCGCTGGGCGAAACGATCGAGGGCGTAGCCGACTCCGAACCACGCGGGCACAGCGTGGCGGCTTTGCATCCAGCCGAAGACCCAGGGGATGGCGCGCAGGTCGTTGAGATTGAGATTGAGGCTGCGGTCGGGGGCGAGGCTGCGCTTGGCGGTGCGGCTGGCGGGGCGGGAGCCGATGCGGACGTGCTCCAACTCGTTGACGGGCGTGGCCTGCTCGAAGTACTCGAGGACTTCGGGATTTTCGGCGATGTGTTTACGGTAGAAGGCGAAGGCGTCGGCGGACATCGCTTCCATGGCTTCTTGCCAGCGGTGCTCGGCTTCGGGCTCGGCACGGCTCGGCATGGTTACTCCCTCAAGGCTGGCGGCGATCATGATTTCCAGATTCCACTCGGCTAGCACCGGGTCGGCATATTTCCAGCTTAGAACTTCACCTTGCTCGGTGATGCGGATGGCGCCCGAGAAATCGCCTGGGGGTTGGGCGAGGATGGCGGCGTGAGTGGGGCCTCCACCGCGTCCTACGGTGCCGCCACGGCCGTGGAAGAGGCGTAGATCGACTCCGCAGTCGCGCGCGGCTTGGTGGAGTTGGTGCTGCGCTTTGTGCAATTCCCAGGTGCTGGTCAGCATGCCTCCATCTTTGTTGGAGTCGGAGTAGCCGAGCATGACTTCGTGGATGCGTCCCCAGGAGTCGAGGAGCGGTTGGAATTCGGGAGCGCGCCAGACACGGCGCATGATGGCGGGCGAGGCGCGGAGTGCTTCGATCGATTCGAACAGAGGGACGGGCATCAGGCCGGGATCGGCACCATTATTGCTGGCGGCTACGGAAACTCCTCCGCGCGCGGCGAGCTGGATCACGGCGTAGACGTCATGTTCGGACTGGGTGTTGCTGATGATGAAATTGCGGATCGCTTCGGGAGAGTGGGTCCTCTTTAATTCGGCGATGGCGCGGAAGGTCCGGAAAAGTTCGGCGGACGGCGCGGAGAGTTCTGGCGGAAACTGCGTTGCTCTTGCGGGCAGCTTTGGTGCTGAGGCCAGCTCCACGAGCGCCTGGGACTGCACGCTGGCGTGCTGGCGAATGTCGAGCGCGTGCAGGTGGAAGCCGAAGGTGCGTACCTTGAGCAGAAGCGGCGAGACGAGTTCCACCAGGCGGTGGCCGTGGTTCGCGCCAAGACTGTCGCGGATAATGCCTAGATCCTCTTCAAATTGTTGCGGGGACTTATAGGCGTGTTCGTGCCTGGACGATTTGCGGGTGAAGCGCAGACGGGCGATCAGGAACTCTAGGAAGTGGCGATAGAGTTCGGCGGAGGTGATCTGCTTCCAGCGCGAATACTTTTCGCCTAGTTTCTGGTCGTATTCGCGGACGCGCTGGGCGAGGGCTGCTGAGACTCCGATGCGGCGAGTGGACATGCTCAATTGCCCGATCAGGCGCGTGGTTTCGGCTATGTAGTGGTCGATGATGACCTGGCGCGCCATGTCGAGCGCTTCGCGAGTGGAGGCGGCGGTGACGAAGGGATTGCCATCGCGGTCGCCGCCGATCCAGGATCCGAAGGACAAGGCGCCGAAGGAGAGCGGCTCCGGGACTTCAGCGTCGTTGCCGTAGACATCACGCAGAGATTCTTCTAATTCGGCAAAGAGGCGTGGAAGAGTTTCGAAGAGAACTATGGGGAAGTAGTCGAGGCCCATGTGAATCTCGTCGCGCACGGTGGGCTTGTTGAGGCGGACCTCATCGGTCTGCCAGAGGGCGGTGATCTCGGCGAGGATGAGCGATTCGTATTCGCGGGCTGCGGAATCGGGAAGCGGCAACTGGTCGAGATGTTCGAGATAGGCGGCGATTCGTCTGCGTTTCAGACGGATGGTGTGGCGCGTGATTTCGGTGGGGTGAGCGGTGAAGACGGGCGTTACTTTTACTTTTTGCAGCGCTTCGCGCAGGGCGTGGGCGGAAATTCCTGCGGCGTGCATGCGGACGAGCGTGCCGCGGAAGGAGCCGGGGACGGGAGTTTTCCTCCCTAACATGCGGGCCGCTCGACTCCGGCGCTTGCGATGGTTGGTCTCGGCGAGATTGGTGAGTTCGAAATAGATGGCGAAGGCCTTGGTGATGCGGTAGGCGTCTTCGACGGAGAGGCGGCTGACGATTTCGCGCGCGCCGGTTAACAGACTGTGAGTCATCAGGGTGTCGTTAATCAGACTGTTGTTCTCAGAGCAATCGTTAGCGCCGGGTGCGGAGTCGGATTGAGGCGGTTCGCGGTGCTGGATCAGGAGGCGGCGCAACTGCTCGACGACGTCGAAAAATGCTTCGCCCTCCTGCTCGACCAGCACGCGGCCCAGCAGAATCCCGAGCGAACGGACATCGCGGCGCAGGGGAAGTTCCTTCGCGGGATCGGCGGTGTCGGCGGTTAGCTCGGCCAGGCGGTCGGCCTGAGCACCACCGCTCCAGAGAGAACTGTCGGGCATGGGATATTTTAGCGGAAGGACAATTTGGATGCCGGAGATGGTCGGGAGCCACGATTGTTGCATCGCCGGGCAGCTTCAACCCACTCATCGCAAAGAGCGTCATGAGTGGGGCACCCGTCTGCTCACTATTTTTCCACATTCCAATCCGGAAAGACTTCTGGCATAATTGATCGTGCACCCCAACCCGCACAATTTCCCAAACAAAATTAAAGCGAGGAAGCGATGTCGGCCAAGTACATCTTTGTAACCGGCGGTGTGGTGTCTTCATTGGGCAAGGGATTGGCGGCGGCTTCGATTGGATGCCTGCTGGAAAGCCGCGGCCTCAAAGTCAACCTCATGAAGTTCGATCCTTACCTGAACGTCGATCCGGGGACGATGTCGCCGTTTCAGCATGGCGAAGTTTTCGTCACCGACGACGGGGCGGAGACCGATCTTGATCTTGGGCACTACGAACGTTTCACGCACGCCAAGCTTTCCCGCGACAACAACTGGACTACCGGGCGGCTTTACGAGCAGATCATCGCCAAAGAGCGGCGGGGGGATTACCTTGGGAAGACGGTGCAGGTGATTCCGCACGTCACTAACGAAATCAAGGCGGCGGCGAAGAAGGTGGCGCAGGATGTGGACGTGGCGCTGATTGAAATTGGCGGCACGGTGGGCGACATCGAGTCGCTGCCGTTCATTGAAGCGATCCGCCAGATGCGGCAGGAACTGGGACGCGATAACACACTGTTCGTCCACGTAACACTGGTGCCGTTTATTGCCGCGGCTCAGGAATTGAAGACTAAGCCTACGCAACACTCCGTCAAAGAATTGCTCAGCGCTGGAATTCAGCCGGACATCCTGTTGTGCCGCACCGACCGGTTCCTTCCGAAGGAGATCAAGTCGAAGATTGCGCTGTTCTGTAACGTGGAAGAAGAGGCGGTGATCACGGCCAAGGACGTTGCGTCCATTTACGAGGTGCCTATCGTCTTCGCGCATGAGGAAGTGGATACGCTGGTGCTGCGGCGTTTGAAACTCGAAGCCAAGGATCGCGATCTTTCGAAGTGGAACGACCTGGTGCACCGCGTCTACAACCCAAAAGATGTGGTCAGGATCGGCATTGTTGGAAAGTACGTGGAGTATGAGGACAGTTATAAATCGCTGAAAGAGGCGCTGGTTCATGGGGCGCTGGCGCACAGCCTGAAGCTGGAATTGAATTGGATCGAGGCCGAGGGTCTGGAGACTGACGACAAGACTTACGAAGCGCAGTTGGAAGAGTACGACGGATTGCTGGTGCCGGGCGGATTCGGGAAGCGCGGCATTGAAGGCATGTTGAAGGCGATCCAGTACGCGCGCGAGAAGCATGTGCCTTACTTCGGAATCTGCCTGGGTATGCAGACGGCTTGCATTGAATATGCACGCAACGTTTGCGGATTGGCGGATGCCAATTCCAGTGAGTTCGATCCGGCGACTCCGCATCGCGTGATCTACAAACTGCGTGAGTTGCGAGGGGTGGAAGAACTGGGCGGAACGATGCGGCTGGGAGCTTGGCCGTGCAAGATCGAGCCTGGGACGCTGGCTTACCAGGTGTACGGCCAGACTGAGATCAGCGAGCGGCACCGGCATCGTTACGAGTTCAACCGCGAGTATGAAGAGACGATGGTGGCGGCCGGGTTACGCATTTCCGGGTCGACTCCGGATGGCACTTACGTGGAGATGGTGGAGATTCCGGGGCATCCGTTTTTTATCGGCTGCCAGTTTCATCCGGAATTCAAATCGAAGCCGCTGGAGCCGCATCCGCTGTTCAAGGCGTTCACGGGCGCTGCGTACGAGCACGGACAGAAAAAGAAAGATCGGAAAGATGCGGCTGTGGTGGAGATGTTTCTGCGGCCGGAGAAGGTGGGACGGAGATAGGGTTCACCGCCGAGACACGGAGAGCGCCGAGAAAACCTAGAACTGCAGATCCCTCGCTCCGCTCGAGATGACAAGATCTTAGAAAATGATCAAAGACAGACAACGAACGATTTGAAAAGGTTTTTTTCGGTGTCCTCGGCGTCTCGGCGGTGATTGACTTTGACTCTATCTTTCCAAATCGATAACGTTCGCGTTGGTTCCGGCGATCTGTTTCTTATCGCGGGGCCGTGCGTGATTGAGAGTGAAGAGCATGCGCTGCGCATGGCTGAGATCATCAAGGGAGTGGCGCGTTCGCTGAATTTTCCGTTCATCTTTAAGGCGTCGTACGACAAGGCGAACCGAACTTCGATCCGCAGCTATCGCGGGCCGGGGATGAAGGAAGGCCTGCGCATTCTGAAGAAAGTCAAAGATGAGGTGCACATTCCGGTGCTGACCGATGTGCATCAGGTGGCCGACGTTGCGGCGGTGGCGGAAGTCGTGGACGTGCTGCAGATTCCCGCGTTTCTTTGCCGGCAGACCGATTTGGTGGTTGCGGCGGCGCTCAGCGGGCGTCCGGTGAACATCAAGAAGGGACAGTTCGTTTCGCCCTGGGACATGAAGCACGCCACCGAAAAGTGCCGCGACGCGGGGAATAGCCAGGTGTTTGTGACGGAGCGCGGATCGAGTTTCGGCTATAACAATCTGGTCGTGGACATGCGGTCGCTGGCCATCATGCGCAAGTTCGCTCCGGTGGTGTTTGATGCGACGCATTCCGTGCAACTGCCTTCGTCGTCGCACGGTGATGAAGATCAACCGGCGGTGAGTGGCGGCCAGCCGGAATTTATCCCGGTGCTGTCGCGAGCCGCGGTGGCGGCGGGCGTGGACGGCGTGTTCATGGAAGTCCATGACAATCCGAAAGAAGCGAAGAGCGACGGAGCGAATGCGCTCGACACGCGAAATCTGCGCGGCTTGCTGAAGGAATTGCAGGCGGTGAAGAAGGCGCTGGACGTGGCGCACGCGACACCGTAGCGTCACCTCATTTCTGAATCTGCTACTATTCCCGCGTCATCTGAACCTCATCGCGTATGCATTGGTGGGCATCGATCGCCGGCATTGTTCTCATCTTTGTCATCCTGATGGATGCATTTGAGACCGTGGTGTTGCCGCGACGCATCAATCGGAGTTTTTTTCGCATATCTTCCGCTTTCTACAAGAAAACCTGGCGCCTCTGGACCCGCGTGGGGCGGCATATCAAGGCGGCGAACCGGCGCGAGGCCTTCCTGGCGTACTTTGGGCCGCTGTCGGTGTTTCCGCTGCTGGGCTTTTGGGCGCTCGGGCTGATTCTCGGATTTGCTTGCGTGCAATATGGACTGGGCGAACATCTGACGCTGGCGAATGAAAAAATCACGTTCGGGAAAGTGGTCTATCTTAGCGGCGAAACTTTCTTCACGCTGGGCTACGGTGACATCACGCCCAATAACACCGCCGCCCGCGCTCTGGCCGTGATGGAAGCGGGGATGGGCTTCGCGTTTCTTGGAGTGGTGATCGGATATCTGCCGGTTATCTACAATTCGTTTGCCGCGCGCGAGACGGAAATTTCGCTGCTCGATGCACGCGCCGGGTCGCCTCCGAGCGCGGCTGAGTTTCTGGGCCGGTTGGGATGCTGTCCCGAGCAAACCGTGCTCGACGAGATTTTTCGCGACTGGGAGCGCTGGTCTGCCGACCTGCTGTCCAGTCACATTTCTTATCCGGTGCTGGTTTACTTCCGGTCGCAACATGGCAACCAATCATGGTTGAGCGCGCTGACGGTGATCCTCGATGTCACGTCGCTGGTGATGACCGGTGTGGAGGGTATTCATCCGGATCAGGCGAAGCTCACGTTTGCCATGGCGCGGCACGCCGCCGTCGATCTCGCGCAAGTGGTGAATGCGGAATATAGTCCACATGATGCTGACCGGCTTGGGGCTGCGGACTTAACTCGGCTGCTGACGGAACTGGCCGGGCGGGGCGTGAGTTTGCGCGTTACTCCGAGCGTTACTCCAGGCGTTAGTCCAAACGTTGCCCCAAACGACGACACGGACTCGCCCGACCGGCTGGCGGAACTTCGGATACTTTACGAGCCTTATCTGCACTCGCTCAGCCGCCGGCTTTTGATGACGTTGCCGTCGTGGATTCCGGCGGATCGGAAGAAAGATAACTGGCAGGGCGGTCCGTGGGACCGCGCGATTCAGGCGCGAGCGCTGGAGCATCCGGGACGAGCGGCGGACGATCACTTTTGAGCGGGGACGCGGCCGAGTTAATGACTATCGCCCCAGATGGAGCGCGTCAGGGCTGGGAGGCTGGCAAATCTGCGACCCGCACGATGACGCATTCTACTTGTTTGCCGCTGGCACTCTTCACCTTCCCCTTGTTGCCGCCGACCTCGTATTTTATGTCGCTGCCCACCACGAAATCGGTCGCTTTCAAGGATTCCTTTTCGTTGGTGCGGCAGGTGTACTGCTTTCCCAATGCCGCGAAAGAAAGATCGTACTGCTGATTCTTGTGGGTTTTCTTGTCGGTTGTTCCGGCCGGTTGGAAATCCTTCAGCGTGGTTGTGCCCTCGATCTTCGATGCGAAGGCGGCCGTGGCCGCGATCGTTATTATGAGGAGCGTAACTGGAATACGCTTACGCATGATCCCACCTCCGAGTTGATTGTACGTTGAGGAAAGGGATTGCTGCCAAGGATCACAAGGCGTCAGCGACTTTCGCCGGGAACGCGCACTCGCCCGCCGTCTCCACTACAATGTCGGCATGAATTCCGTCCAGCGAATTTCTCTCGCTGTGGTCGCCGCATGTACTCTAATCACTTCCCTCGCGGCTCAGTCCGCTCTTCCGGCCATCAGCCGTTGGAAGCGCGCCTCGGACACTCCGATTGTCTCTCCTCAGGGCGATGGCTGGGAGTCGGCTGGAACCTTCAATCCGTCTGTCGTCTTCTTTCACGGCAAATTTGTCATGCTCTACCGCGCCCAGGATCGCGCGGGAACTTCGCGCCTCGGCTATGCCGAGAGCACGGACGGCATCCACTTCCACAGCCGCTCACAGCCGGTGTTTTCGCCACAGATGGACTATGAAAAAAACGGCGGGGTCGAGGACCCGCGTCTAGTAAAGTTCGGCCGCACTTTCTACCTCACCTACACCGGCTATAACAAGCGAGATGCACAACTCTGCCTGGCCACCTCGAAAGATCTGGTTCACTGGAAACGCCGGGGTGTGATTCTCCCCGCATACAAGGGCAAATGGTACCAAGGCTGGACCAAATCAGGAGCCATCGTGCCCGAGAAGATCGACGGGAAATACTGGATGTATTTTCACGGCATCAGCACCAAGATCGGCCAAGTGGGACTGGCGTATTCCACCGACCTCGTCCACTGGACCGAAGCACTCGGCCAGCCCATCCTCCCCGTCCGTCCCGGAAATTTTGACTCGACTGTGGTTGAGCCGGGTCCCGCACCCATCCTCACGCCCAGCAGCATCATCCTGTTGTACAACGGAGCCGACGATCACCTCGTGTACCGCACCGGCTTCGCCGTCTTCGACCGCAAGGATCCAAGTCATCTGCTCATGCGAAGCTCTGATCCCATATTTGCGCCGGATAAGGATTGGGAGAAAATTGGGCAGGTTCCAAACGTCGTGTTCGTCGAAGGAGCCGCGCCTCAGGGCGATCATTATCTTTTCTATTACGGTGGCGCCGATAAATACGTAGGAGTTGCCCAAGCCGACGTGTCAACGGGCGCACCGTAAGAATTGCTGTTGGAATCGCTCCTTCTGCTAACATTCCTCCTTCATGAAACACTCAGGCGAAAAGGTGGTGCGCATCGAGGCGGAGGCGTTGCGGGCGCTGGCGGACCGGCTGGCGGGCGCGATGGCGGCGGACTTCGACCGGGCGCTCGAACTGATGTTTGGTTGCCGGGGCCGGGTGGTGGTTACGGGGATGGGGAAGAGCGGGCTGATTGCTCGCAAGATCGCGGCTACATTGAGTTCGACCGGGTCGCCGGCGCTTTATCTGCATCCGGTGGAGGCACTGCATGGCGACCTGGGGATGATCGTGGGCGGCGATGTGGTGCTGACGCTTTCGGCGAGTGGCGAGACGGAGGAAATTCTGCGGCTGCTCGCTACGATTAAACGGCTGCAGGTTCCGCTGATTGCCATGACGTGCGACGAGTCAGGAGCAAAGGCAGCGGGCGAGGGCGCCCGCTCTACACTTGCGGCTGCTGCTGATGTGGCTTTGGATTGTTCGATTTCTCAGGAAGCTTGTTCGCTGGGGCTTGCTCCTACGGCTTCTACTACCACCATGCTTGCTTTGGGCGATGCTTTGGCGGTGGCGCTTTCGGAAAAACGTGGGTTCAAGGAAGAAGACTTTGCCAACCTGCATCCCGGTGGAAAACTGGGGAAACGGCTGGCGCGGGTGGAATCGTTGATGCACTCGGGAGACGCGGTTCCACGGGTGACGGCGCAGACGAAGATGCCGGACGTGATTTACGAAATGTCGCGCAAAAAGCTGGGCATGACGGCGGTGGTCGAGGGCGATCCTTTGTTGGGGGATCGGTTGCTGGGGGTGATCAGCGACGGCGATCTGCGGCGACTGCTGGAGCAGCGCGGCAAAGATGCGCTTGACCTGACGGCGGGGGATTGCATGACGCGGGCTCCTAAGACCATTGGACCGCGGGAGTTCGCGGCTACTGCGCTGGCGCGCATGGAAGAGATGAAGATTACTTCGCTGGTTGTGGTGGAGGGTGAGGGGCGTTTGCAGGGGATCTTGCATCTGCACGATTTGTGGGGAACGGAGATGGTTTAGCACTCGGCTTCGGTGGAGAGGCCGAGCTGCGCTCGGCATGGACGGGCGAGGGGGCCCGTCCCCACACTACACCAGTCACACACTACATCCGTCCCTACACGAGCCTAGTGGCAGAAGCGCTGTAGTTTCGGTGGGGGTGGGGTGGGGAACTCGTCAAACTCACCTTCCCATCCGGAACACCCCCGCGCGGAGACGGCGCGGATCACTACCTGTTCCATATCGTGGGCCTTTGCGTGCGCTTGAGAGATCTGGTCGGGCGTCAGATCGCTGCGGTTGAGTTCGCCGAGATCCGCGTTGGCGGCTGTATAACCGGCGTCGGCCGCAATGGTGTACCAGACGTAGGCAGTAAAGCGATCCTGCGCAATGCCGCGGCCATCTTTGAGTGTCTTGGCATAGAAGTACTGTGCCTGGGGCAATCCCTGGTCGGCGGCAATCTTATAAAGCTTCGGAGCCCTGGTGTAGTCTCGATCCGCCATCAGACGGCCGAGGTAGTAGGCGCCGTACGCGTTGTTCTGGTCGGCGGAGAGCTTGAGCCATTTCTGGGCCGCGTCGAGATCACGGGGCACGCCGCTGCCGAGGAAATAGCTTCGTCCGGCTAGCCAACCGGCGAGCGGGTCGCCTTGCTGAGCGGCCTTGCGATAGAGGTCGACCGCTTCGCTCGGAGTGCCCGTGGGCACGGTTCCAGCTTCGTAATAGTAAGCGAGCGCGATCTGGGCTGGTCCGTATCCGCGGTCGGCGGAACGGCGGAAGTAATCAACCCCCAACGAGTCATTTCGCGAAGTCCCAACGCCGGTGATGGCGTCCACTCCGCGATCGTAAAGGGCTTCCGGGGAAACGCTCTGCGCAAAAGAGATTGCGCTCCAGAGAACAAGAATTGAGAACAAAATGGTTCGACGCATGGATAGGGGTTTTCCTTGGTGATGGTTGCAGCAAGTATAGGAAATGCGAGGGGCGATGTGGAGTTACGAAAGTAGGTAGGACAGTGGCAATTTCAAGAACACCGGAGATGGCCGCGCATTTTGCCCGAATAGCCGCGTTTTACGGGGTCATTGTGTGCATGTGGGTATTTGGCGCCGAGTTCGAAGCGTACGCGCGGAAGGTGCCAGCGTCGCTTATACTACGAAACCGCCGCTGACATTCAGGGACTGGCCGGTGACGAAGGCTGCGGCTTCCGTGCACAGGAACGCGACCACCTTCGCCACGTCTTCGGCTGTTCCGAGTCGACCAAGCGGGTGCCGGCTCAGCGCACGTTTTCTTGTATCGGGATCGCCCAGATGGGTTGCTGTCATATCCGTCTCGATGTAACCGGGCGCGACCGCATTTACGCGGATTTTGCGAGGGGCTAATTCCAGCGCCCAGTTTCTGGTCAACGCATCGACTCCAGCCTTGGCGGCACCGTAGAGGCTGCGCCCTCCTGCAATGCCGGTTCGCCCCGCGGTTGAGGAGAGGTTCACGATGCGGGCGCCGTCGTTAAGCTGCGGCAGGACCGCTTGTGTCAGCCAGAACATGCCTTTTAAATTGGTGTCGATAACTTCATTGAGCAAGGCTTCGCTGGTTGACCCTAGCGGTGTGGATTTCCAAATACCGGCGTTGTTCACGAGAATGTCGAGGCGCTGGCTGCCGAGTGACTCCACCATGCGGGAGATCGAATCTGTTGATGCGAGGTCGGCCTGGACGAGGATGGCTTTTGACTGCAGCTTCGTGGACAGTTCTTCCGCGGCGGGCCGGTTGCGATGGTAGTGAACGATAAGCCGAGCGCCTTCAGCACCGAGTGCCTGGCAAATCGCACGCCCGATGCCACGCGATCCGCCGGTCACCAGCGCGACTTGGTTCACCAGGGTCGTTGCCATATGAGCAGGCGGAATCACTCGCTGAATTACTCAATCAACTGCTAACTGTAGCGTTCGCGCATGAAGTCGCCGATCGCCGCGTAGGCTGCGGTCAGCGTCTTCTCGTCGGGCAGGAAGACGATGCGGAAGTGCTTCGTGCCGGGACGCTGGCCGAAGCCGGAACCGTGAACGAGCGTCACATGCTTCTGGCGGATGACTTCGGTGACGAAGACGTCGTCGCCTTCCGGGATGTCGATGCTTGGATACGCGTAGAAAGCGCCGCGGGGCGCCACACAACTTACGCGCGCAGTTGCGGCGCACCATTTCATGGTGAGATCGCGGCGGCTGCGCAGCTTGCGCTTCACTTCGACGAGGTGATCCTGCGGGCCTTCGAGCGCGGGCTTGATGGCGTACTGTTCGGGATGGTTGGCGCAGAGGCGCGCGCGCAACAGTTTGTTCACGCCTTCGAGATAGGGCTTGATTACGGACGCTTCGCCGCTGGCGATGCCCCATCCGATGCGCCATCCGGGGGCGAGGTAATTCTTGGAGAGTCCGCCGAAGGTAATCACGGGGACATCGGGCGCGACCGCGGCCATGGCGACGTGGGGGTCGTCGTCCGGCTTTTCCCCGTCGGGGTCGTCGTCCGGCTTTTCCCCGTCAATGATGAGTTTGTCGTAAATTTCGTCGGCAAAAATGATCAGGTTGTGACGGCGCGCCAGGTCCCCAATTTGCTCGAGCATTTTTCTAGAGCAAACTGAGCCGGTGGGGTTGTTGGGATTGATCAACACGATGCCGCGCGTTCGCGGCGTAATCTTCTTCTTGATGTCGTCGAGATCGGGCTGCCAGCCATCTTCTTCGTTCAGGTAATAAGTGTTCAGTCCGATTTCGAGCTTTGCCAAAACCGCGGAATAGAGCGGATAGTCGGGGCAAGGAGTGAGCAGATTGTCGCCGGCATTGAGCAGCGCGGTCAGGCAGATGTCGACCGTCTCACTCACGCCGGAGGTGACGAATACATCCTGAATGTTGGTGATGCCTTTGCGGGCCGCCTCGGCGCGAATCGCATCGATCGCTTGCGGGATGCCTGACGAACTCGAGTATCCATTCTTGCCGCTGCGCATGGCTTGATGGACGGCTTCAATCATGTGGGCGGGGGTCTGGAAGTCAAAGTTAAGCGGGTCGCCGATATTGAGCGGCAGAATTTTGTGCCCTTGCCGTGCGACCTCGTCGGCGACGCAGGCCAGGTCGCGAATGGCGTAGCGGACGTTTTCCAGACGAGTGGCTGGGGTAATTTCGCGGAGTTGAGTGACGGGCATGAAGGAATTCTAATCGCAAGGACGCGGAGGGCGCAGAGAAAATCCAGGCAAGCTTGCGTGAGATGGGCCTACGTTTGACGCGGTTCGCAAAATTGTGAAGAATACGCTTCTTTCTGGGGAGGAGTTCGATGCGCTGTGCAACGTTGGTGTTAGTGGCTAGTTTCGCGGTGGTGGTGCCAGGAGTGGCGCAAGAACAGACTATGGCGCCGCCGGGGGATTGGCTTCATGGAATCACGTCCGGGAAAAATGTGATCGTCGACATGACCTACCCGGTGAACGAGAAGTTTCCGCCATGGCCGGGGGATGACCGTGTGTTCGAGGCGAAAGCGAATGCGACGATGGAGAAGGACGGATACTTCACCCGCAGCTTCTGGATGCTGGAGCACTATGGAACGCACATGGACGCGCCGGCACATTTTCCGCCGGGGAAGATTACGCTCGATGAAATTCCAGACACGCACTTTTTCGGGCCGGCGGTGGTGATCGACGTTCGCGAGGATGCGGCCAAGGATCCGGATTACCGGCTGACGGTCGCGCGGGTAAGAAAATGGGAAGCGGAGCATGGGCAGATTCCGAAGGGCGCGATCGCGGTGTTGCGAACGGGATGGGGATCTCGTGTTCCCGATGTGGCGCGCTACCGGAATATGGACGCGAACAAGGTGATGCACTTCCCGGGGTACTCGGTAGAGTCGGCGAAGCTGTTGATCGAACGCGGCGTGGTGGGGTTGGGGATCGATACGCTGAGCATCGACTACGGCCCGTCGAAAGACTTCGAGGTGCATCATGTGGACTTGCCCGCAGGAATCTACAACCTTGAAAACCTGGCGAACACAGAGTCACTGCCGGAATGGGGCGCGTATTTGATCGCGGCTCCGATCAAGCTCGCAGGCGGGTCGGGCGGGCCGGTCCGTGTGTTTGCGGTGCTGCCTCCCAGGTGAACACTGAGATCGCAAGCGGCAGCGGGGTGTCGGCGCTAAGGCTTGCCTGTGTGGAATAAGGGCAGTTCAGTGTGGGTTGAAGGTGAAGGTGACAATCTCATTGCTGGACGAGGTGGACAGGGCATATCTCCACATCATCACGGCCTTGGCAGCGCACTCGGCGAGAACCGGGTTGCCGCCCATAATGTCGACGTTCGCCACGCTTCCGTTGGCCAGCACGCGGGCACGGAGGCGAACCTTTCCGCCGATTCCTTTGCTCTTCAGGACCAGGGGATAATCAGGCTGTTGCGTCTGAATGACCTTGCGACCGGAGGACTCCTGAGACTGGGCTTGCGCCGGTGGAAACGAGCCTGGCGCCAGACAGAACAGCAGCAGCGCCAACGTCAGCATCCGATTATTGTTGTTGGTCCGTGAACCGCGGCCGAGATCGTAGGTCAATCTGTACCCACTTGGAGGGCTGAACACGCATAGACCCTGAAACGCTACGGTAAGCGCTTCGAGAGCGAGCAGCAAGATCACTGATGGAGGCGTCCAAAAAATACGCGGACGCTTTCGAGATCGCGAGCTGCGTGATGGGCCTCGGCAGGCAAGAACCTTGAACCACAGGGGGCACGGAGGTGCACAGGGGTGCACAGGGGACCGGGCCTCTGTGCTTCTCTGTGTCCCCTGTGGTTAAGAATTACTCCGCGCGATCGATCTGCGCCTTTTGCAGCTTGTCGGAGTAATCGACGTAGACGGACTTCCACTCAGTGTAAAAGTCGATCGCGCCGATGCCGCCCTCGCGATGGCCGTTGCCGGTCGCCTTGGTGCCGCCGAAGGGGAGGTGAACCTCGGCTCCGATGGTCGGGGCGTTGATGTAGGTGATGCCGGCCTCGAGGTCGCGGACGGCGGCGAACGCTTTGTTCACGTCCTTGGTGTAGAGCGAGGACGACAGGCCGTACTCGATGTTGTTGGCGATGGCGATGGCATCTTCGAGGCCGTCGCAGGGAATGATCGAAACCACGGGGCCGAAGATTTCTTCCTGGGCGATGCGCATCTTGGGATCGACATCGGTGAAAACGGTGGGCTCGAGGAACCAGCCATTCTGGTATTCACCCTGGTCTAGCCGATGGCCTCCGGTGACCAGTTTGGCGCCTTCGGTTTTTCCGATCTCGATGTAGCTCAGGTCGGTCTTGAGCTGGTTCTCGTTTACGGCAGGGCCCATCTCGACGGTTTCATCGAGGCCGTTGCCGACTTTGATCTTCTTGGCTCGAGCGACGAAGTGCTCGACGAATTCGTGGTACACGCCTTTTTGCACGATGATGCGGCTGGTTGCGGTGCAGCGCTGTCCGGTGGTTCCGAACGCACCCCAGAGTCCGCCTTCGACGGCCAGTTCGAGGTTGGCATCGTCGAGCACGATCATGGGATTCTTGCCGCCGAGTTCGAGCGAACAGTGCTTGAAGGTCTTGGCCGCGGTGGCGCCTACGATTCTGCCGACCTCCGACGAGCCAGTGAGCGAGATGGCGCGGACGACCGGATGCTCGGTGAGCGGGGTGCCGACTTCCGAGCCGAAGCCGGTCACGATGTTGATGACACCTCTCGGGATGCCGGCGTCGGTGAGGGCCTGCACCAGGTTGAAGGTAGAGAGCGGAGTATCCTGCGCGGGCTTGATCACGCAGGTGTTGCCGCAGACGACGGCGGGCAGCAGCTTCCACGAAGAGATGGCCATGGGGAAGTTCCAGGGGGTAATCATGCCGCAGACGCCGATGGGCTGGCGGATGGCCATGGCGAATTTGTTGGGCAACTCTGAGGGCACGGTGGGGCCGAACAGGCGGCGGCCTTCTCCGGCGTTGTAGTAGGCGGCGTCGATGGCTTCCTGGACGTCGCCTCGGGTTTCTTTCAGGACCTTGCCCATTTCGCGGGTCATGTCGCGGGCGTGGTCCTCTTTGCGCTCGATCAGGATTTCAGCGGCACGGAAGACCATTTCGGCGCGGCGGGGAGCAGGCACCAGACGCCATTTCGCAAAGGCACGCTTGGCCGCGTCCACGGCTGCGTCTACGTCCGACTTATTCGAGCGCTGGAAGATGGCGACTACTTCGCGGGTGTCGGCGGGGTTGCGGTCTTCGAAAGTGCGTCCGCTGGCGGATTCGACCCACTCGCCATCGATGAAATTCTTGAAAACTTTAGTTTTGGTGGTGCCGCCGTCGATCACCGGCTTGGTCATGGTATCGGTCGCCATAGGAGCCTCCTGCTAATAGTGCGCAACACTTCATGCTAACGCCCGGAGTGAAGACGGGCAAGCGAAGGGGCGAGTGTCCCGGTCGTCCTGCCGGGCGGGGACGCCCGGCGCTCCATGGTCACAAACTGTCCCTATCAGCGATTGCCGTGGTCACTTTCGTAACCGTTTGCCCCCCTGACCCAAGTTTAATACGCATGCCAGCGGGGATATGATGGTCAGAGTAGGGATATCCCGTACTCTCAGAATTTTGCAGTGAGGTTGGCGCGGGTTCGTGTCGAATAAACACAAGCCGGAACTCTATGTTGCCTGGAAGACGGTGACGTACCGTAGCGTGATTATGGCGCTGCTGGGTGCGGCGCTGATCTTTTTTGCGGTGATGCACGAGGCGTTTCCAAAGTTCACCGATTCGACGGTGAAGGCGGCTGGACATTTTTCCACGAACTTGCTGGAAAAAGTTGCGGGCATGGCGCCTCCGATCAAGGGGTCGTCGGCCTTGGTCGCGCAGCAGGCACACTTCACCGCGCTCGATGGCACGATTCGGGTGAGGAAAGGCAACGGCAACAGCTGGATCAATGCCGACTACAACGTGCCGCTGGAAAAAGGCGACGTGGTGCAGACGGGCGCCGAGGGCATGGCGAAGATTGTTTTCAACGACGGAACAAACTACACGGTGAAACAGGATTCGCTGATCGTGATCCAAGAAAACTCGGCCAACGACCAGCAGCAAACGAATGTGTCGGTGGCGGTGACGACGGGTACGGTGGACCTGACTACGGCGACTTATGTACAGGGCTCGACGTCGCAGGTGGTGGTGGCGGGCGCAAAGGCTTCGCTGGCTCCGGACTCGTCGGCCATGGTGCACAATAACCCCAAAGACGATCAGCATGAAATTTTGGTAAGGAAAGGCAGCGGCGAAATCGAACGCAATGGAGAAGTGGTTCACCTGTCGAACTGGGAAAAGGTAAGCTTCCAGAGCACCTCGAAGACCATGGAACGGGCCACGGAAATCGGTCCGCCGGCGCCCATTACGCCGGGCAACATGATGCCGGTTTTCCTGAATCCCGACGAGAAGTCGAAGGAAGTTGAGTTTGCCTGGACGCCAATGGCGAACGCCGCTGGATACCGGCTGCGGATTTCGCACAATCCGTATTTTTCGTCATTGTTGCTGGACCGCAAGGTGGAGACGGCGAGTGTGGTGGTGACCGGTCTGCCGACTGGGGCTTACTATTGGTCGATCCAGTCGTTCGATGCGAGCGGCAAGGAATCGGTGGAAAGCGAAAAGAATCGCTTTACCATCATGGTGAAGGCGCAGGAAAAAATCGAGCTGTCGCTCGACCTCGATCCTTTTATCCAGCACGGACACGTGATCGAAGTGAAGGGCAAGACCGAGGCGGGAGCGCGGGTCATGGTGAACGGCAGGGAAGTGCCGCTGGTCGGCGATGATGGCGGCTTCCACTATTTCACGCCACCCTTGCCGAACGGGGAAAACATGATTACGGTCACAGGGCAGAATTCGAAAGGCGGAGTGAACACCCGCCAGGAGAAAGTGGTGATTCAGTAAGGGGCTCGCGGTTGCGAACACGATGTTCAGGAATGAATGTTCGGAATGAATGTTCCGAAAAGCCGGAACCCAGATAACAAGCAGTTCTTCGGAACATCGAAGTAGAATAGAAGAAACAACGAAGAGAACACACCAAGGGAAGGCGACTCGCAAGGAAACTGAGGAAGGCCCAGGTTTCAGGGGTGAGGCGAATTTCCGAGAGAGAGAAGTATTGCCATGTCAAAGAACGGTTTTCATAACGGCTCATCGCGGTCGCACAATTTTCGATCCTTGTTCAGCATGTTTTCGAGCGACCTGGCCATCGATCTGGGGACCGCCAACACGCTGGTGTATGCGCGCGGCAAAGGCATTGTGGTGAACGAGCCCTCGATCGTAGCCATCAACAAGAACACGGGCGAAGTGGAAGCCGTGGGCAAAGAGGCCAAAGAGATGCTGGGCCGCACGCCGGGCAACATCGTGGCCATCAAGCCGATGAAAGACGGCGTCATTGCCGACTTCAAGGTCACCGAGAAGATGCTGAACTACTTCATCCAGAAGGCGCACAACCGCAAGATGCTGGTGCATCCGCGGATCGTGATTGGGGTGCCATCGGAAATCACGCAGGTGGAAAAGCGCGCGGTCATGGATTCCGCCTATCGCGCGAAGGCCAGCGAAGTTCATCTCGTGGAACAAGCTATGGTGGCCGCCATCGGCGCGGGGCTGCCGATCACCGAACCGAGCGGCAACATGGTGGTTGACATCGGCGGCGGCACCACCGACATCGCGGTAATTTCACTGAGCGGCATTGTTTATTCGCGTTCCGTGCGCATGGCCGGCAACCAGATGGATGAGGCCATCATGAACTACCTGAAGCGGAAATATAACCTGCTGGTGGGCGAACGCACGGCGGAGCAGATCAAGATGGAAATCGGTTCGGCGTATCCGCTGGACAAGCCGCTGACCATGGAAATCAAAGGGCGCAACCTGATCGAAGGCGTGCCCAAGACCATTACGGTGGACGACAGCGAAATTCGTGAATCGCTCAGTGAATGCGTTTCGACCATCATGAATGCGATTCGCGTCGCGCTGGAACGCACGCCGCCGGAACTTTCCGCCGATATCAGCGACCGCGGGATCGTGCTGACCGGTGGCGGCGCGCTGATCAAGAACCTCGACAAGCGCATCCGCGAGGAAACGGGATTGCCGGTCTCGATCGCTGACGATCCGCTGTGCAGCGTGGTGCTCGGCACCGGCAAGATGCTCTCGGACTTCAAGCTGCTACGCAAGATTTCGATCGAATAAGGTGCGAGATTCGAGCAGGCAAGATGCAGATCCCTCACTTCGTTCGGGATGACAATCTCATTACTGAGAGCTGACAGCTGAGAGCTGAGAACTGGTGTTATGGACGTCCTCGGACGCTACCGCAACCTGATCGTGCTGGTGGGAGTGTTGTTTGCCCAGATCCTCGGCTTGGCCGTGCAGGTCAGGCGGACGACCGACGCCGAACCGACTCGCCTGATCCGCATCTGGGCGGTGGACGCGATCACTCCTCCGGAAAAGGTGCTGGTGTGGGTCGAAACCTCGACGAGCAGCGTCTGGCACAACTACTTCTACCTGCGCGGAGTGCGAGCCGAGAACCGCGACCTCAAGCAGCAAATCGAGCGGATGAGCCTGGAGCAGGTGCGGATGAGCCAGGACGCCGATCAGGCACGGCGTTTGCAGGCGTTGCTTGCCTTCAAGGAACAGTTCATCTCCCAGACCATGGCGGCGCAGGTGATCGGATCGAGTGGCAGCGAGTTGTCGCGCTCGGTCTACATCGACAAGGGCGAAGGCTCCGGCATCAAGCCCGACATGGCGGTGATCACGGCGGATGGCATTGTGGGCAAGGTGCTCCGCGTGTACGGCGCTACTTCGCTGGTGCTGCTGATCAATGATCAGACCAGCGGAGTGGGCGCACTGCTCGACAAAACGCGGCTGCAAGGCATACTGCGCGGGACACCGGCGGGAGAGGTGGTGCTCGAAAAAGTGATGAGCGACGAAACCGTGCCCGTCGGAGAAATGGTTCTGACCAGTGGCGGAGATGGCATTTTTCCCAAAGGCCTGCTGGTGGGCAGGGTCACCAAGGCTGCGCCGGGCAGCGATCTGTTTCTGAACATTCGCGTGCGTCCCGCGGCCGATCTCAGCAAACTGGAAGAGGTTCTGGTGGTAACGAAGATTGATGAGAGGCAGGCGGAGCCCGATCAGACAGGCGCAACGCGGGCGGTCGACATTCTGGCCGAGCGGCTGCCGGGTGTTCCTGCCAAGCCGGCTGATGCGGTGAAAGCCGGCGTGGAGGGAACTGCGCCGGCAACGGGCGCAGGCTCAGAAAGCAAACCTAAAGCTGTGCTCCCGCCAGCGGCCGCCGGCAGCGCCGCGCCGATGGCACGAACTTCTTCCACCCCAAAGGCTACCGCAACCGCTGGCGATACTACGAAAGCTCCACCCCAGCCGGTTAAGGCCGCGGTCGAGCCCAAACCGCAACCTGACGTCGAGGATAGTCCTCACTAACGTGGCCATCACTTACACATCGGGAGAGCAGGTTGAGGTTTACCGGTTCAGTCTTCCGGCGACGGTTCTGATTCCGTTGACGGCGATTTTCCTGCAGGCGTGGCTGCCGCAGGCGTGGCTGCCGTTGCGCAATTTTTTCTCGGTCTTCGATCTTCCGCTGCTGGTCACGATCGGCTTCGCGACGGCGCGGCGCAGTCCGCTGACCGGCTTGCTCACGGGCAGTTTTATCGGCATTCTGCAGGACGCGCTGACCCATCACCCGATTGGGCTTTATGGAATTTCGCTGACGGTGGTGGGATTCGGCGCGTCTTCGCTGGGGATCAAGCTGGACGTGGAGAACGCCGGCTCGCGTTTTCTGCTGACGATTTTCTTCTACGTGGTGCACGAGGTTGTCTACTTCACGATTGCCCGTGGCCTGATCGGGTTGCGGATGGCGTCGAGTTGGCCGCACGAAATCTGGTCGGGCGTGGCCAATGCCATGCTGGGCGTGCTGATCTTTATGCTGCTTGACCGGGTTAAGCAGCGAACGTAGCGTAGCGACAGCCGCCTCGGCTGTCGGGGCGAGCGCAGCTTGCCTCGGTTTTTGGGTTGTCCATCCCACCTGACGAACTCAAGAGCGTTGCGGGGCTTCGCCCCGCTGGACAGCCGAGGGCGGCTGTCCCTACGTGAACCTCAGGATGGCGCAGGCAAGGGCCGCCGCTGCTAGCGTGGCTACGAGATTCACTGTCTGGTTGCTGATCCAGCCTCGACGTTGCAACGTCGCGCCTAGAATGCTGTCGATTAGCATGCCGGCGAATCCGGCGGCTACCGGGATCCAGAGTTGGGACTTAGGAAGTATCCCGCCCGCGGCGGCTACGGCGGCAATCACCAGACCAGCCGCCAGGCCAGCGGCGCTTCCGGGAATGGTGATGCCTCCGTCGGTGCCTGCGGGG
>DATFZT010000233.1:0-12912 GCA_035314185.1 Terriglobales bacterium | reverse complement strand
TACCTCTGCACAGCCGCTTCCGGCGAGTCGGGTGAACCTCACAGCATTGAGCCGTTACCAGATTCAGGAAGAGTTAGGGCGCGGCGCCATGGGAGCCGTCTATAAAGCATTCGATCCAGTAATTGCTCGCACCGTAGCGCTCAAGACCATTCTGATCGACAATAACGCTCCCGATCGCGCCCAGATTATCGAGAGGCTCAAGCAGGAAGCCAAAGCGGCCGGCGGACTGGATCATCCCAATATCATCACCATCTACGACGTTGGCGAGGAAAACGGCGCCATTTATTTGAGCATGCAGTTCGTTAAAGGAACCACCCTGGCCGAGCTATTGGCTGATGTTGGCGTGCCTCCCCTCCCCACGCTGCTCTCTTGGGCTGACCAGATTTTAGCCGCGGTCGGTTTTGCACACGCCCGCGGTGTCATTCACCGCGACCTGAAACCGGCCAACCTCATGGTGACCGAGGAAGGCGCCATCAAAGTCCTCGACTTCGGAATTGCCAAAATCGAGAACACGTCGCTCACGATGACCGGGCTGGTCATAGGTACGCCTGGCTACATGTCTCCCGAGCAGATCACCGGCAAGAAAGTGGATCACCGCGCCGACATCTTCTCCCTGGGTGCTGTCTTCTATGAATTGATGACCCGCGAAAAGCCCTTTGCTGGCGATATCGCGACTGTCCTCTACAAGATCGTGAATGAGGATCCCGTCGCGCCAGCGCTCATTAACCCGGCGATTCCCGGCGGCATCGATGTCGTCATTCGGAAAGCCCTCGCCAAAGATCCCAGGGATCGATTCCAGACTTGCGAGGAAATGCGGCAGGCCCTCCTGGAGCAATCTGTTCGCGCACCGCTCGCTGCGCCGGCGAGGGTTCCCGCAGCCAAGGCTGCCGGCAACCGGCCGCCGAGTCCTGTGCCCGTTCCCCGTTTCGCGCAAATCGAGGCAACTCAGCCGCAAATCTGGCCGCGTCTGATTCTGGGTTCTGTCCTCCTTCTCATCGCAGTGGCGAGTTGGGCTCTCTACATTCGTTCACAAACGGGTGCGTTTCCTCCGTTCGTTGCGAAACTCGAGAGCAAGATCAGAGCCCTGACTTCAGGTCCCGGAACGCTCAATGAGTCCTCCACGCAGGTTCCTCGCCCTGCCGCTGATGAGCACAGCGTTGCGCCCGCCCCTCCTCAGAATCCGGAAACGCCGGATGCTCCGGCGGCCGAGTCACAAACATCCGCAACTCCGGCGGCTTCAAGTCCCGCAGCCGTACCAACCTTGCAGCCGGTCGCGGCGCAGTCGTCAAGCGATCATCCGATAAGTGAAAGCGCACCCGTCTCAGGAGCACCAGCATCGTCTCCACCGGTGGAGACGTCCCAGAAGCCTGTCGATCCAGCCCAGACCGCTTCATCTCAAGCGATCGAGTCAAGTGACCACAATCAACCTGCAGCCGACAACGCAACCGCCCACGACTCACTCACCGCGTCTTCTGCCTCCCGCGACGATGACAAGCAAACCGCACCGCCAGCCACACCAAAGCCGCTTGCCCGAAAACGCGCTCCGGAATCGGCTTTGACGGTAGACGGTTTCAGCCGACAGGACATCCCGGATCTGCTGAGCCAGGCCGATTCCTCAACAGCGCGCGGCGAGTATCGTCTGGCGCGCTACACATACGGGCTTGTTCTAAAGCTCGATCGCAACAATGTCCAGGCGCGAGAAGGTCTACGCCGCTTGGCGGCCGCATGGCAGTCGCGCTGACTCCCGTCAGCTCGGAACGTCCCCGATGTCTAGGCGGAGGCACGCTAGTTCGTCACAACTCGCACCGACGCTCGATCCGACCGTGAAGTTAAGTCGCATTCGTCAATTGATCGAATTTTGATCGTATTCTGTTCGCCGCGCGGTATTAGAAAAAACGCTGTTCTCCGTTCGGGCGTCAGGCCCCTTTCGGGTGGCCGACAGACCGGGAGTTATCTCGCCGCCTCCATTAGAAAAGATGGCTGCTCTATAGGGAACCAACTGGTATGATGACCTTCGATAAAGCCAGATGGTTCTTCTTCTAGAGTTGAGTCTGAGGCAAGCCAAGGATCGTCATCTTTGTTCAGCCATCGGGGGACGCGTTGACTGTCTATAACGCTTTCAATCGGCGGGAGTTCATCCACGGCGCGCTTGCTGGAGCCGCCGTCTCCGCGTTGCCAATCTCTGCTTTCTCTTCAGACGATCCCGGCTTCCAGTCGGTGCTGAGCCAAATACCAAAGATGCATGACGAGAACGTGAAGCGACTGCAGGACTGGATCGCTTTGCCCTCGATTGCGGCCGAGAACCGCAACTATCCGCAGGGCCCTGACTATATGGCACAACTCGCTCGCGATGCAGGATTCGCGAACGTTGAAATTCTCCCAACCTCGGGGAAGCCTGGGGTCTTCGGCACTCTGGATGCAGGTGCCGCAACCACCGTCGGCATCTATTTTATGTATGACGTGAAACAGTTCGACCCTTCGGAGTGGTCTTCGCCACCGCTCGAAGGGCGGATCGTGGACAAGGAAGGGTTGGGCAGGATCTGCGTCGGTCGCGGCGCTGTAAACCAGAAGGGTCCTGAAACGGCCTTCCTCGGCGCCCTTCATGCCTTCAAGGCAGCGGGAAAGAAGCTGCCAGTAAATCTCGTGCTCGTTTGTGAAGGTGAAGAAGAGATTGGTTCGACCCACTTTCCGGAGGTTGTCCACCAACCCAAGGTCACCGCGGCGTTGAAGAAATGCATGGGTGTGTTCATCCCGGAAGCGGGCCAGGACGCGGATGGAGGCATACAGATATCACTAGGCGCCAAGGGAGTAGTTGAGCTCGAACTGGTTTCCAGTGGGGAACGATGGGGACGAGGGCCCAAACACGATGTTCACTCCAGCCTTGAGGCACAGGTGGACAGCCCCACGTGGCACCTGGTGCAAGCGCTCAATACGCTCATCGAGCCCGATGGACACACGCCTGCTGTGGCGGGCTTTTTTGACAAGGTCAAGCCGCTTACTCCCGCACAAATGAAGATGATTCAGGAGGCCGCCGCTCGCCGTAGTGAAGCCACGGTTAAGCAGCAGCTAGGCGTTGAGCATTGGGTGCATGACACAAACTGGCTTGACTCGCTCGTGCTGCTCGAATCCAAGCCCACGATCAACATTGAGGGCCTGGTCGGTGGTTACACGGGTCCCGGCGGCAAGACCGTTCTGCCGCATCGCGCCGTCGCGAAGATTGACATGCGGCTGGTGCCTGACATGACCGCAGCCGGTACACTGGCGCTTCTGAAGGAGCACCTTGCCAAACATGGCTTCGGTGATATAGAGGTCAATATGAGTGGTGGCTACGATCCGACACAGACCTCGCAGGATTCGAAGCTCATCCAGGCGCAACTTGCGACTTACCGCAAGCTGGGTCTGGATCCCGTGCTGTGGCCTCGATCCGCCGGCTCCTGGCCGGGATACATCTTCACTTCCGAACCTCTAAATCTTCCCGCCGGACATTTTGGAATTGGGCACGGGACCGGGGCACATGCTCCGAATGAGTACTATCTGGTCGATTCCACCAATGCAAAAGTTGCGGGGATTGATGGGGCTGTGCGCTCTTTCGTCGAGTATCTCTACGCGTTGGCTTAAAGCACGGTGAGATGGTTATTGTCGATGTTCGCACCTTAGACCCTCGTGCGTCTCCCGTAGAAGAAACAAACTGCCAGGGCCACCGGAACTGGCCTCTGGGCTGTCTTCCTCCGCTGCCTCCGGAGACGCTCAGCGGTCGGTTGGCTCCACGAAGCGTCGATTGTCGGTAAGGTTAGAGTGCGCCCTTAAATTGCCGGTTACCTTGACGGAGAAATTCTGATGGGCTGGTACCCCGTCCACTCCGTCGACGGTAAGGTGGATCGTGAACTCTCCCGCTCTGGTGTAGGCGTGAGACACCTTGGGGCTATCCGCGCTCGTGCCGTCGCCGAAGTCCCAGTGATAAGCGACTGCGGGCACACCACCAGCTTCGGCCTGCGCCGAGAGCGCCGAAGGCGCCGAAAAAGTGATCGTCTCACCGGCGTTTGCCGCTGCGGGCACCTGCGCCGTCACGGTCGGGGCAGCCGCGGCAACGCTCTTGTCGATCAGCTTGATCACCCTCACAGACTGGGGTGGCTGGTTCTCCAGCCGCACTGCGTCACCCACGAGCGTAACTGTCTCATTCTGGTTCAGCACGTCCGTCGCCGCAAAGGTGTGGCCCGCCGGCAGGCCGAGGTCCGCCAGTCTTAGCGTGTGCGAGCGCACCGTGTTCGTCCAATTGAAGACCGTCAGTATGGCCTGTCGTTGATCCTCCCTGAGGAAGAAACTACTGGGCTGTTCGTCCTCCGGCTCGTAGGTCATCAGGTCTAACGGCGTGGAAGCTTGGCCAATTTTGGCCATATTCAGCAACTCTCGGTTTTCAACCAGCGCCAGCCGATCCTTCTCTGAGCCCAGGACCAGCATGTCATCGCCGATCTCATACATGCCACCGGATACTGCGGAGAGTGTGATCGACGCCTCGGCCGCGTCCAGCGAAATCGAAGACTTTTCGTTCGCACGCTCCATGAGATGCGTTGCGGTGACGTTGAAAGCGTCCGGATCATTGACGAAGAAATTACGCTGCATATAGAAGCGGGCAGCGATGCCGGAGGCAGCATTCCTGGTCCTCTCAAAACTGTGGCCCGTATCCGCGGAAATTCGGCCTGTATCTACCAGCCCCACCGGATTCAGCATCGGACTTCCGTCTTTATCCAAGATCACTTCTTCGCCCACGGCATCGCGGATTACTTGGAGGCCAATGCGTTGGGCTTCGAGGGCTGTAGTGCTGGGGCGGTAATGGTAACCCTCGATCGCGGTGGTATCCATGAAGTCAAGTTTGATGAAGCGGACTCCCCATTCGCGGACGAGTGTCCGGTAAGTCTGACGCATATACTCCTGAGCTCCCGGATGGGTTGTGTCCAGCGCGTAAAGCACATCCGACTTCTGGCCCCAGACTAAGCCAATGGGGATCGGTTCGCCCTTGGCGTTGTGCACTAGCCAATCCTTGTGGTGCTCGTAGATCCAAGCGCGGGTTGTCACCTCAAACGGTGCCGTCCATATGCCGAATGTCAGGCCCTCTCCGGTCAGGTGATGCCCGACAAACCGCAAACCATCCGGAAATTGCGTCGCATTCGGAGTTGCAAATTCTCCGCGAGCGTACTGATAACCTTCATCGATTTGGAAGTACTTATAGCCTAACGACTTCAGATGTTCGGCTTGCCAGTCGCCATTGGCCAAAACCTCGCCTTGGTTGATGGCGCCATAGTAGACGGTCCAACTCCACCAACCGATGGGAGTCTCACTCGAGACCCGTGCATGGTGCAATCGACGAACCGCATCACCGTAGGCGAGCAGTTGATTGTGGTAATCCGGACCGGCCTCGAACATCAATCGCTCTGAAACCATGTCTTCGCCCGGTTTAACGGGAAGACTCAATTCGACCTGGTCGTCCGCGGGAGAATCCTTCAGATCGAAGTCCTTCTGAATCTCAGTGGTTCCGGTGGATTCAACGGTATAGGACGCTATCTTAGTCTTCGCCCCCATACCCTCAGCTTGCAGATGCATCAGGGTCAGAAATCGGTCTGAGGTCAGTGCGCCAAGAAATAAACTCTGCTTACTCTCCCGGTTGTAGATGAGTTGGCTCCCTGCACCACGATGCATGCCGCCGGGCACTCCCCCGAGGTCGTAAAGCACCAGGTCCGGCCAATCTTCGCTGAAACTGTCGGAGAGGACCCGGTCGGCCGATTGACCGCTACCCAGGTTTATGATCGGCTCACCGATAGCCTCCACACTCCGAATGGCCTGCTCAGTTACTTCCTTTCCCACGCTGTTTTGCACCTTTACCTGGACGGTGCCATAAGGGCGTTGTTTGTAGAGTTGAAGCACGTAAACAAGATCGGGTTTGCCATCCAGTCCGCTGCAAGTGACCGTGACCTCTCGACCGGGGCCGAGATCATCTTCGAAGGTAGACTCCGAAGCCTGATGCCGCGGGTAATCGCTCGACCTAAGCCACTGGTGGTCAACCTGTGCTGCCACACGGGACCTGAGGACCGGCTGGCCGCCGCGCAAAGACAGTTGGTACGATCCCTCCTGTGCGTTGACCGTCAGGGACAGTTCGTCGTTCGTCATTTGCTGGGCCAAAAGTTGCTGCGACAAACACGGCAGCGCGGCCATCAGTATGCCAGCGGTAATCGCTAGTCCAACTCTGAAAACTGTTCCTCGGATTCTCTTCGGCACGGCAGCAATCTCCTATGTGTGCATGAGCGTCATCGCATACTACTTCATTGGGTCAACCTCAGTGAAGCGGATACTCAGCTCAAGAATTTATAATGCGAAAGCGATGAAGATGGATGAGAGCCCTAATCCCGTCGAGACGGATCGCCCCACGGTGGACGGAGGGCCGAGTGAATATCTGCGAAGCGTCGTCCAACGAAATCGCAACGGTGAGACTGTCGGCACTTACGCAGTTTGCTCTGCGCACCCGGCAGTGATCGATGCAGCCATTCAGCAAGCGCTCGAAGATGGCAACTGTCTTCACGTGGAGTCAACATCCAGCCAAGTTAACCAGTTCGGCGGATATACCGGTATGACGCCGCAGCAATTCGCTGATTCCATTCGCGCCGCAGCTGACTCGAAGGGATTGCCAGCAGGTCGCGTCCGGCTAGGAGCTGACCACCTGGGTCCATTTGCCTGGCGCAATGAACCGTCAGCTACAGCTATGGCGAAGGCCTGCGACCTGGCTCGTCATTGCGTTCATGCGGGATATCAGAAGATCCACTTGGACACGAGCATGCCATGTGGTGACGACGGGAAGAGTCTCGATGAGAAGGCCGTCGCGGAACGCGCTGCCATTTTGTGCCGGGCTGCGGAAGAGGCTTGCGAGGAGATGCCGACTGGTTCGCCGCGACCGGTGTACGTCATTGGAACCGAGGTTCCGCCTCCGGGCGGAGAAGTGGCAGAGGGGGAATGTCCGGCCCCGACGAGGGTCGAAGATGTTCATCGCACTTTGGCTATCTTTCGCTCCGCGTTCCGGGCGCATGGCTTGTTGGCTGCGTGGGAGAACGTCATCGGGTTGGTCGTTCAACCTGCCGTGGAATTCGGCGACACCAGGGTTTTCGACTACGATCGCCAGAAAGTGCATGCGTTGTCGGCAGGATTGCCTGCGAGTCCTGCGCTTGTCTATGAGGCCCATTCCACCGATTACCAGGCCCCCGTCGCTCTAGCAGAGATGGTGGAGGACCATTTCGCAATTTTGAAGGTTGGCCCCTGGCTTACGTTCGCCTATCGGGAAGCGATTTTTGCACTGAGCGGAATAGAACGCGAGATCCTTGGCCATAAGCGCGAGGTGCGATTGTCGCAAGTGCGGGAGGCGCTGGAGTTCGAGATGATGCGCAACCCGGCGCACTGGCGTTCGTACTACCGCGGCGACAACGACGAATTGCGCCTCTCGCGTGGCTTCAGTTTCAGCGACCGCTGTCGCTATTACTGGCCCCAACCCTCCGTGCAAGAGGAAGTAAAGCGCCTGCTATACAATCTCGGCCTCTTTTCATGCCCGCTGATCCTGCTCAGCCAATATCTCCCGATCGAATACGAGGCGATTCGCCAGGGTGCGCTGGAGAATCATGCTGCGGCTCTCATCGGCCACCACATTCGACGGGTCCTTCGATTCTATAGTGCGGCCTGCGGTGGACCGGCGCGTTGATCCACCCCGGAATGTCGCTTTTGGCAGAGAGCTCGCAAAAGGTGCCCCATCTCTAACCATGTGATTGAGCGTCCCGCTCCTCTTCACCGAGGAGTTTGAACTAGGAATCATTACGGCGGTGATTTACCACGAATGGAGTAGTTCCCGGTTAGTTGGCAACTCGGAAACGGGGGATATGGCTGGTAGTTGACGTGAAATCCGGTGGACCAATTCAGAGGCATTGCTTTCGGACGGCCCGATACTCGGGAACAATCGGCCAGATGCGAGAACCGCTCGACCTGCGATACAATGTGCGCAATTCGGGGGCGAAAGGGGAATTCCAGCGTGGGTAAGGGGTCAGTTGTAGATTTTATACGACCTCTGGGGTGAAAACGCATCCATATCGTTAATCGATTGCGGCAGCGGTTGCCTCACACGCTGTTTTCGCAGTCGACAACCGATAGCCTGCTCCGTCCCGGTTGTCCTCAAACTGTTGAGCCAGGACATGCGGTTCGGCGTTCCAGGCGCGAGCAAAAATTGGGGGAGACAAAATGACCCACTTCCAGAAACGTTATCTATGGATCGGCGGAGTTCTTGGCTTGATCGTGCTCGCGCTGATTGTTGGAGCCGTTCGGCCGTACAAGCGAGCTATGGGTGCGCCGCCAAGCACTCCGGATGTCGAGGTGGCGCAGGTTCAGAAAGAAGATATTCCCATCTACGGGGAATGGATTGGTACCCTCGACGGACTCGTCAACGCTGACGTCCGGGCGCAGGTCACTGGTTACCTGCTGAAGCAAGGCTATCAGGAGGGGGCTTCTGTTAAGCAGAGCCAACTCCTTTTCCAGATCGATCCGCGGCCTTTTCAGGCGGCGCTCGATCAGGCTCAAGGTCAGCTTGCCCAGGCGAAGGCCGCGCTCGCCAACGCCGAAGCGGTTCAGCGTCGGACCGAACTTGACGTCCAGCGCTACAAGCCACTGGCGGAGCAACAAGCGGCCAGCCAACAAGATCTCGACAACGCGGTTCAGAACAATCTCGCCGCGATCGCAACCGTAGAAACCGCCAAGGCTCAGATCAGGACCTACGAGGCTGCGGTTGAAACAGCTAAAATCAATCTCGACTTTACGCGTCTCGTTTCGCCCATCGACGGCGTGGCCGGCCAGGCGCAACTACAAGTTGGCGCGCTGGTCAGCCCCAGCAGCGGGGTGGTTACTTCCGTTTCCACAGTGGATCCGATCAAGGTCTATTTCACCGTGAGCGAACCTCAATACCTTTCCTGGCGGAGACGTTTTCCGACTGAGGAGAGCCGCTTGCAGGCCGACAAGGAACTGCGGCTGCAACTGATCTTAGCGGACGGCTCAACATATCCGCATGAAGGAAAGTTTTATTTTGCCGATCGCCAGGTGAACGAGACCACCGGAGCGATTCGACTCGCCGGACTCTTTCCCAATCCAAACAATATTTTGAGACCCGGCGGCTATGCCAAAGTCCGTGCGGTTGTCCGGACCCAGCCGGGGGCGTTGCTTGTTCCGCAACGGGCAGTGTCGGAGCTGCAGGGGGGCTACCAGATTGCTGTTGTTAGCGCCGACAACAAAGTTGACGTTCGAACGGTCACTGTGGGCGACCGGGTTGATAACCGATGGATCATCGCTAACGGGCTCAATCCCGGAGACAGAATCGTTGTTGAAGGAGTTCAGAGAATGCGCAGTGGTGTGCGCGTGAATCCCAAGCCATTTATGGCCCAAGACCAAGGATCGGCGAATCGATAAGGTCTGATTGCCGTGTCGAAATTCTTCATCAACCGTCCCATCGTCGCCATGGTCATTTCCATCGTCATGGTGTTGGTTGGTGCGCTCACTGTGCTGAGCTTGCCCGTTGCACAGTTTCCGAACATCACTCCACCCGAAATTCAAGTGCTCGCCACCTACGTCGGAGCTGACGCGCAGACGCTGGAGCAAGCGGTGGCTACTCCTATCGAGCAGCAGATGAACGGAGTAGACAACGAGAACTACATGTACTCGCTGAATGCGACGGGCAACTCAACCACCAGCCTGATTGTCGACTTTGACGTAAAGACCGACCCGAACACCGATTTCATTCTCACGCAGTCGCGGGAAACCCAGGCTGCTTCTCAGCTTCCATCGGACGTCACCAACTACGGCGTCACGGTGCGAAAATCGGTCACTGCTCCGTTGATGTGGGTTGCCCTTTATTCTCCGCACGGAACGTATGATGCCAAGTTTCTGGCGAACTACGCCTACATCAATCTCACCGATCCGATTCTTCGCTCGCCCGGCATCGGCAATGTGCAGGTATTCGGCGCCGGTCAATACGCGATGCGCCTATGGGTAAAGCCGGACACGTTGGCGAAACTTGGCATAACGGTTCCGGAGATCGTCAGCGCGATTCAAGCACAGAACACCGTGAACCCCGCAGGCAAAGCGGGAGGCGAGCCTGCTCCAAAGGGCCAGGAGTTTACCTATACGGTTCTGGCACAAGGGCGCCTGGTTTCGCCGGAAGAATTCGGCAACATCGTCGTTCGCGAGACGCCTGACGGTGCGACTGTGCGCGTGCGCGACGTCGCTCGCATCGAACTGGGCGCTCAAGACTACAGCGTTGCAGGACGTTTCAACGGCAAGCCGGGCGCGATTATTGCAGCCTACCAATTGCCCGGATCGAACGCGGTCGACGCGGCGGCCGGTGTCAAGCAGTTGATGGCGCAGATGAAAGAGCGTTTCCCCGACGACATGGATTTCGCCGTTTCTCTCGACACGACCCTTTCCGTGACGCAGGGCATCAAGGAAATCGTTGAAACCCTGGTGATCGCGCTGGTCTTGGTCATTATCGTTGTTTTTCTTTTTCTTCAGGGATGGCGCTCAACGCTGATCCCACTGCTGGCTGTGCCGGTTTCCCTTGTGGGAACGTTCGTGTTCTTCCCGCTGTTCGGTTTTTCCATCAATACCCTCTCTCTCTTCGGGCTGGTGCTGGCGATCGGCCTGGTGGTCGATGACGCGATCGTCGTCGTCGAGGGCGTGGAACGGCATATCGAAGAGGGCATGACTCCAAAGAATGCAGCGTTAAAGGCGATGGAGGAACTGTCGGGTCCCGTGGTAGGAATCGCCCTGGTTCTCTCTGCTGTATTCGTGCCCACCGCCTTCATTCCTGGGATCACTGGCAGGCTGTATCAGCAATTCGCAGTCACCATCGCCATCTCGGTAATTCTCTCCGCGTTCAACGCGCTGACGCTCAGCCCCGCCCTGGCCGCATTGCTTCTCCGACCGCGCGAAGAGAGCCATGGCCTGCTGCGGAGATTCTTCGATTGGTTTAACCGAGTTTTTGAGCGAGCCACTGAGGGCTATGTCAGTTGGAGCGGTGTCCTGCTCAAGAAAACAGCCGTGCTGGTTGTGCTTCTGCTGGTCTTTTGTCTGGCGGCGGGATTCTTCGCCCATCGGGTGCCGTCTAGCTTTCTTCCCGATGAAGATCAGGGCTATGCATATGTGAATCTGCAATTGCCCAATGGCGCGTCGTTGGAGCGAACATCGCAGGCAGCGGCACAGATCGAGAACATTCTGTCTAACACACCGGGTGTGAAGTACACGACCAGCGTCATCGGCTTCAGCTTGCTCAGTTTTGTTCGTACCAGCTATAACGCTTTCTTTGTCGTCACTCTGAAGCCGTGGGACGAGCGCACGTCCAGAGCCGAGCAGTTTCAAGCTATCAAGGCGCATTTGAATCAGCAGCTTTCCAAATTGCCAGCGGGAATCGCGTTCAGTTTTTCGCCGCCAGCCATCCCGGGCGTTGGCACCGCAGGCGGATTCACCTTCATCCTCGAAGACCGCTCTGGCGGCAGCATCCAATTCCTGTCGCAAGACTTGAACACGTTTCTTGACGCGGCACGAAAGCGGCCGGAGATCGCCAGCCTGAATACGACTTTTCTGCCGAGCGTTCCGCAGAAGCTCGTTGACGTCAATCGTGACAAGGTGTTGAAGCAGGGCGTCAATCTGTCCGATGTCTATCGCACAATCCAGGCGTTCATGGGCGGATATTTCATCAATTACTTCAACCGTTTTGGCCGCCAGTGGCAGGTCTATATCGAGGCCGAAAGCGAAGATCGCGCCAGCGCAGATAATGTCGGGCGATTCTATGTCCGCAACAACAGGGGCGAGAACGTTCCGCTGTCTACGCTCGCCACGGTCAAATCGCAGCTCGGCCCCGAATTCACAATGCGCTTTAACGAGTACCGTTGCGCACAAATCAACGGGAGCGCAGCACCGGGCTACAGCGCTGATCAGGCGACCGCTGCCCTCGAAGATGTATTCAAACAGACCATGCCGGGAGAGATGGGATTCGACTACTCCGGGATCTCGTTTCTGGAACAGAAAGCGCGCCAGGGCGTGCCACCCGCGGCCATCTTTGGCCTGTCGCTGTTGTTCGTGTTCCTGATTCTGGCGGCACTGTACGAAAGCTGGTCGCTGCCTTTCAGCGTACTGCTCAGCACGCCGGTGGCGGTCTTTGGAGCGTTTGCAGTGCTATGGCTACGCCGATCTTTGCTCAGCGTTTTCCTGCCGCCGTATATGGTGCAGATTGAAAGCGACATCTACTCGCAGATCGGCTTGATCATGCTGATCGGCCTCGCAGCGAAGAACGCGATTTTGATCGTCGAGTTTGCCAAGGAACGGTACGAGCTCGGAAAACCGCTGGCCGACGCCGCGCTCGAAGGCGCCAGGTTGCGGCTGCGACCGATCCTGATGACATCATTCGCCTTTATCTTCGGCTGCGTTCCACTGTGGACAGCGAGCGGGGCAGGTTCGGTAGCCCGGCAGATCATGGGGACGGCCGTGATCGGCGGGATGCTCGCTGCGAGCGCGATCGGAATTTTCTTCATTCCCGGCATCTTTTACATGGTTGAGAAATGGACGAGCGCTGGAAAGGAACCCGCATCAGGCATATTGCCAGCTGCGCCTTCACCCGCGCCCGGAGACTGAGGGACCTGGCCGTGCCTTCAACAGCTTGGGAATCGAGCGGAGTCTGGGCAATGGGGTTTGCGGAATCATGAGAATCGCGAAATTGCTCACCGCGGCGTTGCTCTCTGGCGTGTTTTCGGGTTGTGCCGTAGGCCCTAACTATCATCGCCCTGCCGTTCAGACTCCGAATTCTTTTCGAGATCTGGCAAACAATCCTCAGCTTCAGGCGCAGACTGC
>DATFZT010000232.1:0-7758 GCA_035314185.1 Terriglobales bacterium | reverse complement strand
TCCAAATATCAGGGCGTCGAACAACGGCGTCGTGCCGCCGCTCTGCACCGCCGGGAGTCTGCTGGCGAAGTCTGCAGTGCGACAACCGGTCGAGCACAGGATGGCAGGATGTATGCTGTCGAACGTCCCTCCGAGCGCTCCGAACGTTCCCCCAAAAGACAGAACGGCGATACTGTCATCCGGGATCGACTGCTCGTGCGCCACCAGTTGCAGCACATCGCTCATGGCAGCTCGAAAGCGCGGCGCTACAGATTCGCTCAGGTCGACCAGCGCAACCATGTCGAGCGAGGTTTCATCCGAGCGAGTGAAGGTCCGGAAATTACGGACGACATGTTCGTTGTCGACGACGGCAAAGTCCGACTTCGCCAGGCTTTTGAGCGGATGATTGCTCTCATCGGTGGCGAAGAACGTAACCCCGACCTGAGAGACGTTACTGTGATACGTGGGCAGATCTGAGGAACGGCTTGTGTCGTCGGCAGCCGAAGCGCAGGTCGAGACCAACAGAGCCAAGAGCGCCAACGGAGTGTGCCATTGTTTTAACATCGCTGTTGATTAGCCCCATCGGCGAACGACGGGAAGATCCTCAATTACCGTGGTTACCCTTGTCGATGAAGATCTAGGATCGGAAAAGCAGGTCGGTGCACTTGTTCGGGATGACAAATGTAAATTTGGAGGCAGATCGCTTGACACAGTTATGAAACAGGTGTGAAATTGGCGATGCTTCGAAGGCCAGTGTCCGATCCTTCCCCCATGGCACACGGACCCCGAAGCTCTCGTCGAAGATGCCCTGAGCGGGATTGCCGGTTGGACGGAAATTTTGTCTGTCGGCTTATGTTTCCTGCTGGTGGACTTATAAGGAAGCAGCTTCACATCTCACAGGAGTGGCTATGAATTTGAGCAATCGAGTTAAGAATGTGCTGCCGAAATGGTCCGTCTTGCTGGTTCTTCTGGCCGTAACCGCGGTCGCTTGGGCCATCGGTGGCCCCCCCAAAACATCAGCCCCAGCGGCGCACTCGGCTCCGGCACCTCATGCCGCTCCGGCGCAACATGCCGCCCCCGCGCAACACGCAGCTCCAGCACAGCACTCGGGCGGAAGTGCTAATGGCGCCCGGCCCGGCGGGACCGGCAATCGCGGGACTAGCGGAAGCGCGCAGAACCGTGGACCCGGTGCGACTCAAAACAGTCGTGGACCAGGTGGAAGCGCGAGCAATAAAACCGGGCAGACGGCTGGCAACCGAACCGCACAAACCGGCGGGAATAAAACCGGACAAACGGCCGGGAACCGAACCGGACAGACCGGCGGGAACAAAACCGGGCAAACGGCCGGTAACCGAACCGCACAAACCGGCGGGAACAAGACCGGGCAGACAGCCGGCAACAAATCCGGACAAATGGGCGGGAATAAATCCGCACAGACGGGCGGCAACAAGTCCGGCGGTGCCGGAGCCAACGCGAGCCGGCATCAGCCCGCGGGAAGCAAGACGGTTGCGCTGAAGGGAGGCGGCAACGCGACATTCCGCAAGAATGGCCAGGTGCGTTCGATCCAGACTCACGGAATGACGATCAATCACGGGATGCGCGGCGGCCGGGAAGTCAGGAGCGTGCACAACGGGCGCACGGTTGTGGGCTACGGAAGACACGGCGGATATAGCCAGCGTGCCTACTTCAACCACGGCGGCCGTTCCTATTACCAGCGAACCTACTATCGGGGCGGACATTACTACGCCTATGGTTATCGCGGCTACGGCTGGGGCGGCCGTTCTTATTACGGCTACGCTCCCGGCTATTACTATGGTCCCGGGTACTACGGGTGGGCCTACAATCCGTGGCCGGCGCCAGTCTATTGGGGCGTGGGCGCGTGGGGTTGGGGCGGAGCGCCGTGGTATGGCGCGTATGGTCCCTGGTTCACGCCCTATCCGGTGTATCCGATGGCCGCATTCTGGCTGACGGACTATTTGATTGCGGCGAACCTGCAAGCTGCGTACGCGGCGCAACAGGAAGCGGCCGCCGACGGAGGCGACAACAGCGGCGAAGTGGTTCCGCCGGCGATTCAAAATGCGTCGGCGGATGAAATCGCCGCCTTATGGTCGACCGATCCGCTGGTTGCCGCGAAACTCCAAGCGACCTATGGTGCCTACATGTTGGGCGGAGGAGCACCCCCGGCAGCTGGCACTACCCAACTCAGTCCTGAGGTGAAGCAGGCGCTTGCCGACGAGATGAAGAATGAGGTCGCGGCGGAAAAGGCTGCGGCAGCGGCTGGTCAGAATGCTCCCGCTTCGGGCGACAACCAGGTGCCACCGGCGCTCGATCCCAAAATTCGCCTCTTCATGGTATCGAGCGAAGAAGATCTCACCACGTCGGATGGCGCGGAATGCACGCTTACAGCTGGCGATGTTATCTATCGTGTCGGCGACAAACCGGACGATGACAACATGGTTGACGCCACTGTAAAGAGCAGCAAGAAAGACGAGTGTGCGGTCGGCGCCACCGTTGGAGTATCCGCGGACGATATCCAGGAGATGCACAATCAACTGCGGATAACGATGGATGCCGGGCTCAAGGAGTTGGCTGACAAGCAGGGAAAGAACGGAATGCCGGCTGCTCCCGATACTAAAACCACGGCGGGTGAAGTCCCACCACCAACGCCGGACCAGAGCGTGAGCAGCGATCTGGCACAGCAACAAAAGGATGCTGACGCGGCGGAAACGGAAGCAAAGCAGCCGAATTAGTGTCATGACCGCGTGCTGAGTCACATAGTCGAGGGAAGGGCGTCTTGCCAGTCCGGCAAAGAGGTGGCCGGGCGGGGACGCCCGGCTCTCCACCGGCATTACCCTGTACCAAAGTGACGCTCCTGCCCGCTGAGACCGGAGCGGCAGCTCCATAGGAGGAAGGTTGCGATGCGGCGGAAAATTGAAATGGCCGTCCTGGCCGTAGTTTTGATCGTGGTTGGGATCACACCCGGCATAGTAGTAGCGCAGGTTTCGCTGCTAGATCAGCTCAGCGCGCAATACAAGCTGGCAAAGATGGGGTCGGACACGGGCGGTTATTCCGTGGTGGAGGCGGGTACGCTGCTGGCCATCCAAAAGGGCGGAATTCTCGGGGTACCTTACTCCGACAAAACAGTTCTGACCACCAAGTATGAAGGCGGAACCGTTCATACTCCGAGCAGCGTTGCGGTGCAAGCGCGAAAGGCCCTCTTCGGACATTTTTCGCAGACGGCGTCGGAGGGGCAGACTACGCACCTGTTTGCGAAGGGAGACAAGGTATATCCCACGAAGATCGACGTCAACTTGGCCAAGGACAATGTCACTTTGAGCATCGTCGCCTGCGACACCTGCAACAAAACCGATCCTCCGACCTACAACAAGGCGCAGGTGGTCTTCCAGTTCCCCGCTGGCACCTTGGCAAACGCAAGCGCGGGTCAGGTGGAAGATATCATCGGGCAGCTTTTATCAATCAGCTCTGACGATGCGCAGGGCGGCGATCAGGGCGGCGGGCAGCAGGGTGGCGATCAGCAAGGCAACAACCAGCAAGGTGGCGACCAGGGAGCTCAAGCGCAACAACAAGCGCCTGTGGCGGAGCCTGCGCAGATAGAAAAAGGACAAACGCCTGATCAAGTGAAAGCCGCGCTCGGCAACCCGGACAAGATCATCAATCTGGGCACGAAGCTGATTTATGTTTACAAGGACATTAAGGTTACGTTTCTGAACGGAAAAGTCTCCGATGTGCAGTGAGCGGCTTTGCTAGACATTCAATTGTTACTGTCATTCCGAACCGGGCGCTACTTGGAAACTGTGGGTGCGGGCTGGGAGTCTCCTGTCAGTTCCAAGATCTGCGCCATGAAATGCACCAGCTTCCATTGATCGGCGCGAGACGGTTCCCTTTCCAATTCAACGTGGCCGATGGCCGGACTGATGAGCGCGGACTTCAGGGCGGCGGGCGGAACGTCACGCTGCAACCAAAGCAGTTCCGATGCGGGGATTACGTTGTCCCCCGTGCCGTGCAGAAGCAGTGTTGGAACCTGCAACGCCCCGAGATTTCCGTGAGGAGAAACCGGCGCCATCTCGCCTTGGTGGCGGGCGATGGCCTCGCGGATTTCACCGGATAGCGCTTCCACGTGGTTGCTGTAGAGCAATTGCATCTTTTGACGAGACGCGGGGCTGAGAAGCTCAGCGCGTTTTCGCGACTCGTCATTTTTCTCCCACAGCAACAACCGGAGGGCATCGTGGGCCACGGGGACGTCGGCTGGCGGGAAAAAATCGCTGACATGCGAGTAGATCAGGATCAGCGCTCCGTACTCGTGGGCCGTCATATGCACGATTGAGCCGTCGGGCCGCTCGATCGTGTTCGTGATCAAGAATTGGGACACACGTCCCAGATCGTCATGAGCTCCCACCGAAACAACAAAACGAATGTACGGTGCAAAACGCGGATCGGCTGCCGCCAACAGTGACAGACCTCCAGAAAAGCTGAGGCCGAGCACTCCGACCTTTTGCCCAAGCGGCGCGGAAAGAGCGCGGGCCGAATATCCGATGAGGTCAATCGAAGCGCGGTCCACCTGGTAATCGGCGAGAGACAGCAGTTCAGGCGTCAGCACGCGGATGCCGCTCGAAGACAGGGCGCGAGCAAAGGCGACCAGGCGCGGCTCCTCGATGCCCAGATGATGCACGCCGTGCACCAGGACCATGCCTGGGGCGTGAGACCGGCCGCTGTCCTTGTCGTCCTTGGGAAAGTAGAGTCGCGCGCGGATGGGGACAGACGGAGTGGGCACCTCCGTCAGCACCTCGTCGATGGGATGGACGGTGAGGTTGGCCAGTGCGCCTGGAGGTTGCGGGGCTTGCACTCGTTGTACAACCGCGGCGGCGCGGAGATGGGTCCAGACTGGACGTGCGAGCGCCAGAACCACCACCGCTGCCAGGAGAAGCAAGGAGCGTTTTATGGTCCGGCGGCTTTGCCCTTGAGGAGCGGTGATCATCGGTGGGAGGCGCAGTGGAAGTATATCTTCAAGCACGCGAAATCGAGCAGCGACTCCTGGGACGCGCCGCAGGCCCCTCAGCGGCTAAAGCCTTCACTGAGAACAGGCCCGTTATCGCAGCGGTAAACCGCTGCGCCACCCAAAATCAAGTGCGGAAGCGGTGAATCTCTGCGCCCTACAAAACATGAACAGAACAAGTCGCTGGCAAACTGCAAAGACGGTTAGAGGATCTTCTTCCCAAACGCCGAGAGCGCGAGCTCGACGGCTAGGTCGGCGGTCTGATTGTGCTCGTCGATGACGGGATTCACTTCCACGATTTCGAAGCTCAGCATGCGTCCATGGTCGGAAATAATTTCCATGGCGAGATGCGCTTCGCGATATGTGGCACCACCCCAGACTGGAGTGCCGACGCCGGGCGCATCTTCGGGATCGATCCAATCCATGTCGAGCGAGACGTGATAGCCGACGGTGTCGTGTCCGGCCATGCGGAGCGCCTCTTCCATGACGTTGCGCATGCCGCGTTCGTCAATGTCGCGCATGGTGAAGACTTCGACTCCGGATTTGCGGATGTTTTCTTTTTCGAAGTTGTCGACGTCGCGAATGCCGACGAGGACGCAATTCTCCGGCTGCACTTTGGGTGAGAAATCGTAGATCTTGCCGAGTTCGAACGGCGGAAGGCCCATGAGCGCGGCGAGGGGCATGCCGTGCACGTTGCCGCTGGGAGAAGAGTCGGGCGTATTCATGTCGGTATGTGCGTCGATCCAGAGGAGGCCGATTTTCTGGTTCTTGCGGCGGTAGAACTCGGCCACGCCTGACACCGTGCCGACGGCTACAGAATGATCACCGCCGAGGATGAGCGGAACTTTGCCGGCCTCGAGCGTCTTCAACACCAGGTCGGCGCTCTTGGTGCAGGTGGCGGTGATTTCCTTGAGATATTTGGAGTGGGCCGCGCCTTCTTTCTTCTGCTCGGGGATGGCAACGGCGATGTTGCCGGCATCTTCGACGATGTGTCCGATGGCTTCGAGACGGGCTTCGAGCCCAGCGACGCGGACGGCCGAAGGACCCATGTCAACGCCGCGGCGGGATTGACCGAGGTCGAGCGGGACGCCAATCACGCGGATCTGGCGCGGGGTGATGCTGCTGTAGGTTGTGCTTCGTTGAGGCATACGCTTCCTATTCACCGCCGAGACGCAGAGTTCGCCGAGAAAACCTTCTTCTTGGTTTATTCGGATTGCGGCGCTTGTCTTTTCCCCACTCGGCGTCTGGGAATTCGTTCACTATTCGTTTCAAACCACTCTTTAGAACTGGGACGTGGAAGTTCATCAGAAGGCCTACTCTCTTCTTCGCAAGCCTCAAATACGATAAGAGCTGAGCATCGTGAATTGGAAGTAGCTTTTCGATTGCCTTGATTTCGACGATGATTTCGTCTTCCACGATCATGTCAAGACGATAGCCACAATCGAGTTTCACTTCCTTATATACAACTGGTAGCGGTTTTTGCTCTTCTAGTTTCAGGCCGAGTCGCTTCAATTCAAAGGCCAAACATGATTGGTAGGCGGATTCCAGCAAGCCCGGTCCGAGATGTCGATGAACCTCGATGGCTGCGCCGATGATGCGGTGCGAAATCTCATCAAGCCTATCGTTTTCTCGCATTTCTCGGCGCTCTCTGCGTCTCGGCGGTGAAAACTAAGGATACAGCCGATGCAACATGCGCGGGAAGGGAATGGTCTCGCGCACGTGCTCCAGTCCGCAGATCCAGGCTACAGCCCGCTCTATACCCATGCCGAAGCCGGAGTGGGGGACGCTGCCGTACTTTCGGAGATCAAGATACCACTTGAAGGCTTCCTCAGGCAGATTGTGCTCGTGAATGCGCTGCAAAAGCAGATCGTGCGAGGCCATGCGCTGGGATCCGCCAATGATTTCGCCGTAGCCTTCGGGGGCTAGCACGTCCACGCAGAGGGCTAGTTCGGGGCGCTGGGGATCGGGCTCCATGTAGAAGGCTTTTACGCTCGCGGGGTAGCGATGGATCATGACGGGCCGGTCGTACAGTGCCGAGAGATAAGTTTCGTCGGGCGAGCCGAGGTCTCCTCCCCACTCGAATTTATTTTCCAGCTTGCCTTGTGCATGGCCTTCCTGCAATTTCTGGACGGCTTCGTCGTAGGTGATACGTGGGAAAGGCGCATCGATCTTCTCGAGCTTGGTGAGGTCGCGGCCGATGGTCGCCAGGTCGGGACGGCGACGTTCTAGACATCGTTTGACCAAGAAGGTGAGCAAGCCTTCGGCCAGTTCCATCAGGTCGTCGAGCGTGGCGTAGGCGACTTCAGGTTCGACCATCCAGAATTCGGTGAGATGGCGGCGAGTCTTCGATTTTTCCGCGCGGAATGTCGGGCCGAAAGAGTACACCTTGCCGAGCGCCATGGCGGTGGCTTCGATGTAGAGCTGGCCGGACTGTGTGAGGTAAGCTTGTTCTTCGAAGTAATCCACGGGGAACAGCGTTGACGTTCCTTCGCACGCGGCGGGCGTGAGGATGGGCGGGTCGGTTAGTGTGAATCCGTTGCTGTCGAAATAGTCGCGGGCGGCGCGAATAATCTCGGCGCGCACGCGCAGGATGGACGCCTGGCGCTGGGAGCGCAGCCACAGATGGCGGTGTTCCATTAAGAAATCGACGCCATGATCTTTGGGCGTGATGGGGTAAGGATCGGTTTCCGGGACGCGCTGCACGACCTGGACGTTCGCTACATCGAGTTCATAGCCGCCTGGGGCGCGCTTATCGGCGCGGACCT
>DATFZT010000231.1:0-19291 GCA_035314185.1 Terriglobales bacterium | reverse complement strand
CCACGGATATCGAAGTCACCAAGGGCCTGCAAGAAGGTGACGAAGTGATCACCGGCAGCTATAAGGTTTTGCGTACACTGAAGCCGGGAACGAGCGTCAAAATAGATAACTCGGTCCCGAAAAAAGAAGAAGAAAGCAGTTAGTTTCGCATCAGCTAGTTTCGTATCAGGGTATCGCTTTAGCGATACCGTAAGTTCGTCCGAACAAAACGCCCCTTTAGGGGCTGCGTTATCTAACCTCTGCCAGGTTGGAACGTCCAACGAAAGAACGACCCCTAGGAGCCCGCGTGCCCGAGCCCGGTCGGGAGAAGGAGAACAAGATGGCGACCGCCGAGATTTTGCCAATTGATAAGCCCGCGAATTGGGCTGCCCCCAACTCCTACATGATCGCAACTGAGGACCTGTGGAAGACCTACGACATGGGTTCGGAGCAGGTGCATGCGCTGCGCGGCATCAACCTCAAGATTCAACGCAACGAATACGTCGCCATCATGGGCCCGTCCGGCTCCGGCAAGTCAACGCTGATGAATCTGATCGGCTGTCTCGACTCGCCTTCCAAAGGCCAATACTGGCTCAATGGGCAACTGGTCAGCGAACTCGACGACGATGAACTGGCCCGCATCCGCAATAAGGAAATCGGCTTCGTCTTTCAGACTTTCAATCTGCTGGCCCGTGCCACTTCGTTGCATAACGTGGAGCTGCCGCTGATTTATGCCGGAGTTCCCGCCGATGAGCGCGCCGAGCGCGCCAAGGCCGCATTGACTTCCGTCGGCATGGAATCGCGCATGAGCCATAAGCCCAACGAACTCTCCGGCGGGCAGCGCCAGCGCGTGGCCATCGCCCGCGCTCTGGTCAACAAACCGGCAATCATCCTCGCCGACGAACCCACGGGCAATCTCGACTCGCAAACCGGAAACGAGATCATGGCGTTGTTCGATCGCTTACACGCGGAAGGCAACACGATCGTGCTGGTGACGCATGAGCACGACATCGCCGAATACGCACACCGCATTGTCTCCATCAGGGACGGCGTGGTCGCCAAGGACGAGGTAAAGCAGTAAGCGCGGTGTTTGTGTTCTGCCGACGTCGGGATTATTGCTGCTGCGTGCTTACGGAGCTCGCCTTCTGCACCGGTTCGGCGGGAACAAATCCCGCTGTCCCCGCCACAAAGAATTTGTGGTCGTAGAGATTGCGGTACATTCGGCCTGCGATCTCCGCCGCTTTGGGTCCGAAGGTAGGACGTCCGCCTTGCAGGAAGACGACCGTTACAATGCGCCCCACGTCGGTGTTGGCGTAGGAGGCGAACCATCCGAAACGGGTGCCGTCGTGCGAGCATGTTCCGGTCTTGCCTAAGATCGATTCTTCGTTGAAGTTCAAACGCAGGCTACGCGCGGTGCCATATGCGACGGCTCCGGCCATGCCATCGGAGAGTTCTGGAATCACCGGCTCGATGTCGAGATGGCGTTTTACGCGCGGCTGGAAACTGGCGACTTCATCCGGCCTGGTGGGATGTTGCAGGTAGTAAAGCGTGCCACCGTTTGAGATGGCCGTCACCAGAGCGCCCAGCTGCAGCGGAGTCATCGAAATACCCTCGCCAAACGAGCACATCTTGCTGACGCCACCAAGTCTGGCGGGGATTTCTACTTCCGGATAAGTTCCCAACTGTTCGTCCGGAATATGGTAGCCGGCGAGTTCGCCGAGTCCGAACTGGTGGGCGTAGTACTGCACTTTTTCGAAGCCGAGCTTGCGGCCGACGGCTTCGAAATATGCGTTGTTCGAGTGCGCCAGCGCCGACGTAAGATTCATGCGGCTGCGGCGCCCGAGCGGAACTTCAGTCTCCTCGTCGATCACGCCTTCGCTCAGTGCCGCCAGAGCCACGGAAAGTTTAATGGTCGAGCACGGCTGAGCGCCGCTTGAAAGCGCGAGCTTCTGGTTCACCATCGCAAGGACGCGTCCGCTGGTCGGTTCGATTGCCACCACAGTGCCGTTCATGTTGCCCAGGGCATCGATCGCCGCCTGGCGAACCACGGGATCTTCACCGGCGGTTACGTCACCTTCGGTGATGTCGGATGCGAATGAACTGGTGTGGAAACGCTGGGAGTAACGATGGCGGCGAGGGGTTCCGGTAGAAGCCGTGGTGACAAGTTGTGCCTGCGGGGTGCGGCTCCGCGCCAGGGTTCGCATGCGTCTCTTCGCACGCTGACTTTCCGTAACGCCGTGAGTTTTTTTATGCGGCGTGACCGCGCTAGGGTTCACGCTGGCCGCGATGCCACTCGCTTCCAGCAACATTGCCAATCCCAAGAAAAATGCGAGACGAAGAAACCTGGCCCTGAACTTCACTTCACCATCCCCGGTCGTACTCGGCCGATCCGCTGCATAATCTGCCTATCGGCCTAGTTGATTGGATGCAAGAGTATCGCCAAATCCCCCACAATGAAGGCATTTCTCCTGCAACTGTCCGATAGTAGGCGATTTATCGGCTTCGGCGCAATGTCAAAGTGCAGATTGGGCCACCACGGAATCTGCTCGATAACTATATGAATAAATTAGATTTAATGAGATTTCGTTGAAGGGACCAGCACTTTGGTAACTAATTGGCTGTTACCGGGAAAGGTGCGCGGATTTTGCATCGGTTTGCACATCCACGCGGGTGCCGGGCCCGGGTTCAATGGAGAGAGCGATTGAGATTGCTGAAACATCGTCATCGCTAAGCGAGCCCCACGGTGCGCGTTTTTCTGATATTTTCGGACGGCGTATCTTATGGACGCTGCCGAGGTCTGCATCTTGCGAACATCGCTCGTGATCTTTTATTTCGCCCTGGCTCTTGTCGTTCCTGTCTTTGCCCACGCTGCCGAACAGACGCTCGAAGCGCGGCGAGCGGAACTCAATCGTCTGCTCGCCGACGAGTGGGAGTACTCGCTGCGCACCCAGCCTGAGCTTGCCACTCAGGTTGGAGACGATCGCTACAACGATCGGCTGAGCGATTTCTCCGACAAGGCAATTGCGGACGATCTCGAACACACACGTCAGGCACTGGCGCGCTTTGAGGCCGTCAATGTCGACGTCGCCGGATTTCCCGAGCAGGAAAAACTCAACCGTGCACTGATGGTGCGCAGTTTGCGCGAGGCGCTCGACTCCGCGCAATTCAAGAATTGGGAGATGCCGGCGACGCAGTTCGGTGGCATTCACCTGGGATACGCTTCGCTCGCGTCCGATTCGCCCTTTCGCAGCGTGAAAGATTACCAAGACTACCTGTCGCGTCTGCACGAAATTCCGCGCGTACTTGATCAGGCCATGGGACACATGCGCGACGGACTGCGCGACCACCGCATGCCGCCGAAGTATCTGCTCGAGAAAGTTTCGAGTCAGGCACAGCAGATTGCCGACGACCCGCTCGACAAAAGTCCATTTACCGAGCCGCTGCGCAAGTTCCTCGATTCCGTTTCCGAAAATGACCGGAAGCAACTACGCGACGGGATCGAAAGTGCGGTAAGAAACGAGGTCGCGCCCGCGTATGCAAAATTCGCTAAATTCGTCCGCGACGATTACGCGCCTCACGGGCGACTCGATCCCGGCGTGTGGGCCTTGCCCGACGGAGACGCGCGCTATCGCTTCGCCGTGCGTCACCAGACAACCACCGATTTCACCGCCGACCAGATTCACCAGCTGGGGCTGAAGAACGTGGCGGAAATCGAAACCCAGATGTTGGCCCTCGCCAAAGCGCAGGGATTCAGCGATCTGAAATCGTTCAACGATCACATCCGTCAGGATCCGAAACTGCATGCCCAGTCAGGTCAGCAACTGTTCGATCTCTACACCCACTATCGCGACCAGATGTATGGCAAGCTGCCCGAGCTATTCGGACGGTTGCCGAAGAACAAACTCAACGTGGTGGAAATGGAGTCGTTCCGTAGTGCGTCCGCTCCGCCCGCCGATTATTCCATCGGCGCCGGAGATGGTTCGCGTCCGGGCCGAATCAACGTCAACGAATACGCGCCCCAGAAGCGTCTGCTGCTGAATGTGGAAGCGATTGCGTACCACGAAGGCGTCCCGGGACATCATCTGCAATTTTCCATTGCGCAAGAACTCACCGGCCTGCCGCCGTTTCGCAAATACAATCTCGATCTGAATGCGTATACCGAAGGCTGGGCGTTCTACTCCGAGCGTCTGGGAAAGGAAGTGGGGTTTTATCAGGATCCCTACAGCGAGTACGGCCGCCTGCAGAACGAGATGTGGCGCGCCGTACGTTGGGTGGTGGATACGGGCGTGCACTCCCAGCACTGGACGCGCCAGCAGATGATCGACTTCTTCCACGAACACACGGCGATGGACGACGAGAACATCAATACGGAAGTGGATCGCTACATTGCCTGGCCGGCGCAGGCGCTTTCCTACAAGATGGGCCAGATGAAAATTCTCGAACTACGGGCGCGCGCGCAGCAGGAGTTGGGCGCGAAGTTCGACATTCGCGCGTTCCACGACGCCGTGCTCGATCAGGGCCCGCTGCCGCTCGACCTGCTGGAAGCGAAGATCACAGCCTGGATCGCCGCGCAGAAGTAGAGACAGGGATTACTTCGTATCATTCTGCGGCAGAGACGCGGCGAGCTGCGTCTCTACTCCACTTTTTCGGCAGATTCGCGATAGGTTCCGAACTTCTTCGCGACCGGTTGCAGGGTCGGATAAAACTGCACAAAGACGTGCTCTACGGCAGCATGCTCTTCGTGACAACTCCAGCACCCGGCTTTGGGATTTGCGCTTGCTGATTTTGTATCTTCGTCGAAATTGAAATACGCCCATTTATCGGGAAAACGAGTTTCGTCTTTCACCTCGACGCCAATTCCCATGGAATCGGTCTGATAGTGTCCTGCCTTGTTGATCGAACCTTTACTGGTGGCGTAGCGATCTTCCACGACAAACATCGTCTTGTCTGGCCACTTGCCGGATTTCAGAAACTCCTGATAAGCCCACTGTGGCACAAAAACATTGGTGAACATTTCGTGGCCAGGTGTCGCGCTATAGCTCATACCGAGGCCGGAGGAGAGAAAAATCCACTCGCGATAATCGGTCGGGTGCAGAAGTTGATTGTCACCGGTGTACTGCGGACGTCCGGGGGTGGCATCGGGTGAAGCCGCCAGGAGAATTGTGGCGGCCAGGGCGACAAGCATGAGAGAAGCTGGGATCAAGCGATGCATGGAAATCTCCTTCAAGCTTTCGACGAGTACCGGGCAATAACGTTATCGATCGAGATCACTCCGCGGCAGGAGACGCGGCGAGCCGCGTCTCTACGGGAACGCATCGCCGCCGACCTTCCCCTACATAAATTCGTTACGTTTCCGCAGAAAGGCCGGAACGTCGAGATCCTCAGCGTGGTAGCTGGGAGCGACCGACCGCACCTCGTCGAGCGAAACCAACTCGGCATGTGACGCGTGGCCCGGCGACGATTCCTGAAAGACTACCGGCGCGGGATCGGACTCGAAGGCCGGTTCTGGCACGAAGGCTGGCTCGGGCTGGGCCATCGGTTCGGGCTCGTCGAAGCGATCGCGCTCCCGCGAAACATGGCGCGAAGCTTCTCGCGAAATGATCACCGGATCATAGCTTTCGCGGCGCCGAGGACGCATCTCGGCCTCTCGAAACCCGGTCGCGATCACTGTGATTTTGACCGCGTCCTTCATCTTTTCGTCGAGTACCGCTCCGAAAATAATGTTGGCATCTTCGTGCGCGGCGCCCTGAATGATGGTGCAAGCCTGCTGCACTTCGGCCAGCTTCAGCGAATTCGAGCCCGTGATATTGATGAGAATGCCGCGCGCTCCGTCAATTGCGCCCGCTTCGAGCAGCGGCGAGGCGATGGCGCGCTGCGCGGCCTCCACGGTGCGATGCTCGCCGGCGGCGGTAGCCGTGCCCATCACCGCATAGCCCATGCCCGCCATGATGGCCTTCACGTCGGCAAAGTCGCGGTTGATGATGCCTGGAATGGTGATGATATCGGAAATGCCCTGCACTCCTTGACGAAGAATATCGTCGGCGATGCGGAAGGACTCGAAGAACCCGGCGTTCTCGGCGACCGCCAGCAACTTTTCGTTGGGGATGACGATGGTGGTATCGACCGACTCCATGAGTTCGGCAATGCCGCGCTCCGCCTGCTGCATGCGGCGTTTGCCTTCAAAAGCAAAAGGTTTGGTGACGACGGCCACGGTGAGCGCGCCCATTTCGCTGGCCAGCGAAGCGATGATCGGCGCGGCGCCGGTACCGGTGCCGCCGCCGAGGCCGGCGGTGACAAAGACCATGTCGGCGCCTTCGAGGATTTCGATGATCTTGTCCGAATCTTCTAGCGCGGCTTTGCGGCCGATCTCGGGATTGGCCCCGGCGCCGAGGCCGTTCGTCAGCTTCACTCCGAGTTGAATCTTGGTGGCGGCGCGCGACATCCGCAGAGCCTGCAAGTCGGTGTTGGCCACAATGAATTCGATGTGTTCCATACCAGAGTCAATCATGCGATTGACCGCGTTGTTGCCGCCGCCGCCGACGCCGATGACCTTGATGCGGGCGTCGTTGCGAGCTTCTTCGTTGAAGCAGATGCGGAGTCCGTTGTCTTCATTCATACGTCACCTCGTAAAATCAGTTGTCAGCTCCCAGCTTTCAGCTCTCAGTAAAAACCAAACCCACGAATAGAGTTTCATTGCGTACCTTACGCTCCCTTGCTCGCAAACAACGCCTTCATGCGCGAGCCGAAACTGGGTTCCTGCAAGCCGCGGGCAAGGCGAGCGCGGTGACCGTAATACGCCATGCCCAACACGGTCGCGAACTCCGGCTCGGCTAAGAACGACGGCATCTTCGCCATCGGCGTTGGCCAGGCGAGACGAGCTGCTTTCCGCAGCACGGATTCCGCGACGTCGAGAATCCCGGGAAGGCGCGACGCTCCGCCGCTCAGCACGAACCCGGCGATGCAGTGCTCCAGAACCCCGGCATGGCGCAGGTTGTCGCGCAGCAACTCGAAGAGTTCGCGAGCGCGCGGCTCCAGAATTTCGCCGGCTAGGCGCTGTGGCATCATGCGCGAGGGCCGGTCTCCGACCGACGGCACTTCGACTTCATTGCCCTCGGGGATGAGAGTCGGCACGGCGTTGCCAAAATTTTTCTTGAGCGTCTCCGCGGCCGCCAGCCCCGTACACATCCCGACCGAGAGATCGCAGGTAAAGTGGTCGCCGCCGATGGGAATGACCGCCGTATGCGCCACCGCTCCCTGCTGAAAAACGATTAGGTCGCAGGAGCCTGCGCCAAGATCGACGAGGCAGACGCCGAGTTCACGTTCGTCCGACCGCAACACCGAGTCGGCGCAAGCGAGCGGCTCAAAGATCGTGTCATCCACGTGAACACCCGCCCGGTTCACGGCGGTCACCAGATTCTGTGTAGCGCTCGAAGAAGCCGTCACAATGTGAACCCGGACCTCGAGGCGCGTAGCCATCATGCCCGTCGGATCCTGCACGCCGGGCTGATCGTCGAGAATAAATTCTTGCGGCAGCAGATGCAGAATTTCGCGATCGGCGGGCAAGGGCACGGTGCGCGCCTTGTCGACGGCTTGACGAATCTCATCGCGGCCGATTTCGCGTGACCGTGCGCCGAAAGTAATGCCTCCGTGGCTATTCATCCCGCGGATGTGCGCACCCGCGATCCCCACCAGCGCGTGCTCGATCGGAATACCGGCCACGTCTTCCGCGTGTTCTACCGCTTTTTGAATGCTGCTGATGGCCTTATCAAGTTCCGTGATCACGCCCTTGCGCAGGCCGCGCGATTCGCTGATGCCGTGGCCGCGATAACGCAATCCGTTGTCGCTCAGTTCGGCCACCAGCACGGAAGTCTTGGCGCTGCCTACGTCAATCGCGGTAATGAAATTGGGCTGGTGGCTCGGCATAATATTCGCTAGTTCTGCGGAGTCTCCTTCGGAATTCCAGCGCTCGGTTTCTTTTGTCCGTTGCCAACCGCGACCGGCGGAGTGATCGGAGCCGGCGACACTGCCGGGGACTTTACCGGTGGCGCTGCCGGATGCGACACTACGGCATTCTTCGCGACCGCGACCGGCGCCACATTTCCCTTCGACTTCAGCGCAGCCTGAGTCACGGGCGCAGGTTTCACTGGGGCATGACTGACTGGAGCATGCCCAACCGGTGCACGATGACCGGCTGCTTTCGTTCCGCCTTTCGCGTTGGGCTTCGCCTCCTTCTTCGTCGGAGTCGGAGGCGCGGGATGGGTTACATATTTTTCGTAGTTCACGATGGCTGCAGTTTTCACGCCCGCCGCCATCGCGGCCTTGGTCGCCGCTGGCGTCAAAGCCGGCTGCCGGGCCATCCCGCCGAGATCGGGATTCACAATGATCTGGCCGTCGTAGCGCAAGTCCACCGATTCGAGCTTCTCGAACTGCTGCCGCCACTGCTGCACATGCGTCACGTAGGTCTTGTAGCGTTGCAGGTAATTTCCCGAGCCGAGATGCACGAGGGCTTCGCCGTTAGCGTCGGCGGCCAGCACTTTCACATCCTCGGGGTCGCTCAGATCCACTTCGCTCAGCTCCTGCGAATAATGGGCGCCACTGGAATCAAGTTCACGCACCAGTTCGTTGTAACTCTTCATCCGCGCAGCGCGCATAGAGAGCGGCTCGCCGGCGTTCATGCCCGTAATCACGGCAAACGAATACTTGTGCTTGCCGCCCGGAGCAATTTCCATCAGCGTGCCCCCAGCATCGATCAGCGAAATGCGCGAGCCGATGCGGGCAAAGGCGACCGGCGTGCGTTCATGAATCTCGATGCGCAGGCGATTCGGCACAAAGCGCATCACGCTCGCCGATTCCACCCACGGAATCTGTTCCAGTTGCTGTTTACGTTGGGCCAGCGGGACGAAAAAAATGTTGCGGCCAATATCTCCGCCCATGGCTTCCATGATCTGCGCGTGCGCGACGTGCTGGGCGCCGCTGACTTCGATCTGATCGCTGGAATCGATGCGAAAACGCCAGGAGTGCTTCCCGTACCGGTAGACGCTCAAGCCGGCAGCTCCGAGGATTGCAAAAACAACAAGCGCCAGGGCGAGCCACTTCAACCGGTTGGCAGTCTTTTGGGGAAGTGATCCGCGCCGGACCGAAACGCGCCTTTGTCCGCGCAGAAACGGGGATTCCTGCTCCTCTTCCAGGTCGACGAGCCGTGCGTCGTCGAAGGGCTCACGCTCGGGAGCCCGATGCTGAGAAACATCGCCGGGAAACGGATACAGTTCTTCTTGTATCGCGGTGGAACTTGATTTCCGCGTCACTCTTTCGAGTCAGTTGTCGACAGAAAACCGCTGAGCAAAATTACTATAACTGGTTTTCGCGAATTGAGACAGTGCCAATTTGGTTCGCGGTCTTAGCTTGCAACTGTCGCGGAATCCAGCTTCTTCAAAATCATGGCACCGAGCTGCGAGACGCTGCCCGCACCGAGCGTCAGCACCATGTCGCCGGGTTGGGCGAGCGCGGCAACCGTGGCAACGGCATCGGAAAAGGATGCAGCGTACGCGACGTTCCGGTTCCCTTCACCGGCAATGCGGCTGCCGAGAGCTTGAGCCGTGATGCCTTCGATCGGCTTCTCGCTGGCGGGATAAATATCGAGTAAGCATAGAGTGTCTGCGCCGGGGAAGGCGGTTGCGAACTCATCCATCAGATCGCGAGTGCGGGTGAAGCGGTGCGGCTGAAAGATCACATGCACCCGGCGAAATCCGCATTGACGAGCCGCCGCTAGCGTCGCTCGTATTTCCGTCGGATGGTGGCCGTAATCGTCAATCACGCTGACGCCTGCCGCCTTGCCTTTGAGCTGGAAGCGGCGGTCCACACCGCGAAAACCGTCCAGCGCGCTACGGATCTGCTCCGTCGGAATATCGAGCGCGGTGCCTACGGCAATGGCCGCCGTCGCGTTCAGTATGTTGTGTACGCCCGGCACGTGCAGGGTAAACTCGCCCAGATCTTTCTCTTTGTAAGTCACCTGAAAACGGACGAGCGGGCTGTGCTGTCCCGTCGATGGTAACGCTCCACCCGACGAAGAGCTGGCCTGCACCGATCCCACGCGAATCAGAAAATCAGACCCTTGGCTGGTTCCGTACGTGGTCACGCGGCGGTGGACACGAGGCAGCAATCTCCGCAGCACCACGTCGTCATTGCACCCGACAACCACGCCGTAAAACGGGACGCGCTCCATGAATTCGAGAAATGTCCGGCGAACGTCTCGCATGTCGCGATAGCAGTCCATATGCTCGCGGTCAATGTTCGTGACCACCGAGAGAATCGGCGAAAGCTTCAGAAACGACCGGTCGCTCTCGTCCGCCTCGGCAACCAGGTATTGCGACTTGCCGAGGCGCGCGTTCGAGCCCATAGCGTCCACGCGCCCACCGACCACAACCGTGGGATCGAGGCCGCCAGCCGCGAGCACGGCCGCGACCATCGAAGTCGTGGTCGTCTTCCCATGCATGCCGGCAATGGCAATGCCGTACTTCAGCCGCATGAGCTCAGCCAGCATCTCGGCCCGCTGAATCACCGGGACATGCAACCGGCGAGCTTCGGCGACTTCAGGGTTATCGACCTTGATCGCGGAGCTGGTGACAACAACGTCCGCGCCAGCGATGTTGGCGACAGCGTGCCCCTCAAAAATGGACGCGCCCAGCGCGGCGAGGCGTTCGGTGACCGCCGAATTCTTGAGGTCAGACCCGGAAATCTGATAACCGAGATTCAGCAACAACTCGGCAATCCCGCTCATGCCGATGCCCCCGATACCCACGAAATGAATGCGCTGAATCTTGGCGAACATGAAAACCTAATCTCCGGGTGAAGCCGAACGCTGATGATAGACCATCGCACCGCAGAGACGCCGAGTGCGCAGAGAAAGTTCGTGCCTGCCCCTGTGTCCCTCTGTGTTCTCTGTGGTTAAGATCTTCCCGGCGCTCGCGGCGACCCTGCGTTCGAAGAAGTTCTATAGGCCAACCAGTTGCGCGACCATCTCCGCAATTTCCTCGACCGCCTTAGGGTGCGCTAGCGATTTCGCCGCCGCGGACATACTCCGCAGCCGGCCCGCATCTCCAATCAGCGCCGCAATCGTGTCGACCAAGTACGCCGCACCCAGATTACTTTCTTCGACCACCACCGCGGCGCCCGCCCGCTCCAGCGCCCGCGCGTTAACGTTCTGATGGTCATCGGCGGCGGCCGGAAACGGCACAAAAATCGCCGGCTTGCCTGCCGCGGTGATTTCTCCGACCGTGCTAGCTCCCGAACGGCAGACCAGCAAATCAGCGCGGCCAAACGTGGCCGGCATATCGTCAATAAACTTGTGGACCTCACCCGAGATTCCCGACTGCTGATAAGCGGCCAGCACGTGGTCATAGTCGCGCTGCCCGGTCTGGTGAATGACGTGGATGCCGGGAATCTTCTCGCGCAGACCGGCCAGGGACTCGTGCGTTGTCATTGCCTGATTAATCGCCCGCGAGCCCTGACTGCCCCCAAAAACCAGCAGAGCGGGCGAACCGCCAGTCTTAGGCGGAATCGAAAAAAACGCCGCGCGCACCGGAACGCCCGTCACCCGACAGTGAGGAAAATACCGGCAAGTTTCTTCAAAGTGCACCGCCGCTGCGGACACCCAGCGCGCAATCATTCGATTGGCAAATCCCGGCACGACGTTCGGCTCGAAGGCCAGCGTCGGAAGGCGTCGGCGTATCGCGGCCACCATCGCCGGTCCCGAGGCGTAACCCCCAACCCCGATCACAACCTCGGGATCGAAATCCGAGAGCATGCGCAAAGAAGCTGCGATCGCACGCGGCAAGTCGAACATCGTCTTCGCCCGCGTCATCAGGCTGACATTTTTCAGCGCGCCCACTTGGATCAATTCCAGAGGAAAGCCCGCCTGCGGCACCAGCCGCGTCTCAATGCCGCGCGCCGTCCCGATAAAAAGTACTTCGGCGCCAAACTGCTTCTTGAGCTGTTGGGCAATGGCCAGCGCCGGAATGACGTGTCCGCCGGTGCCGCCGCCCGCGATGATGACGCGCATGAAGTTTGGTTCCTGAAAGCGCTACCGCTTACTCCATCATCTTCACATACTTCGTTCTTGCCTCTTGCAGCATGGACAGCACCGACCCTTTCTCCGCCTCGGTGTTCCACGAAGTATTAGTCCGCGCCGCCGCAATTAACCGGTCAACCCACTCCACGAAGTAAGCCGCATCCGACGCGTTGCGCACGGGCGCGCCTGCCACACTTACATACACCGGACTGGTCGTAGCATACGGATACAAATCAAGAATCGGATACTCCGCCTTGTCGCTGAAAGCGCGGAGAACGCACCATCCGCTGGCTTCGAGGGGGATCGAGTCGTCAACGTGCGCCGAACTGCGAGTGCTATTCATGGCAAGTTCCCGCGCCACCTTCCCGTTACAGACGATTTGCAGATGATCCACCGGCACAATCGAATTCATCTCGGCCGAAAACCTCACCTCTTGTTTCTTTTCCAGACGGACTTCTCCGCCAATCCCCTGGCCTCCCAGCGAAAATCGGAGCAGCGGCCCGTTCGTAGCGAACGTCCGCCCCGCTTTGATCGCCGCCAGCCACGGCTCAATCTTCAGCGGACCAGGCTTCACTTCGGCATACACCCGATTCAATCCCACCGGTCCACGCAGTGACGCGTAGTTGCCCATGAAATCCGTGCCCGCAGCAGTGGGCAATCGGAAACCGCAATTCAGCAGCTTGTACCAAACCTCAGCCGTCGACTTATGATCGGAAAAACCGAGCACCTCTATGTAATCCACCTTGCCCAGCGCCACATCCGCGGGTAACTCGGCGGTAAGAGAGGCATCCTTGGCGGGATTGGGCACGCTGTCAAAAGGATGCACATATCCCACCAGCGCGCCCTGTTCATGCGCCACGTCAGCCACGTTCGCGTTCGTTGGAAACAGGCTGGCTGCCGCCGTATTCGGATATGCCGCATACCCTGGAAGAATGAAGTTATGTGTCAGGTTCAGCAATCCAAGATGCCCCCAGTAACTCGTGTGAAACTCCTGCCCGTGCAGCAGCAGATGATCAGCGGTCGAAGCCGGATCAACTTGCGAAGAGAAATACGCCATGTCAGGGATACGCTGCTCCTTGTTCACAACCAGATCTTCCACAATCGCCAAATCCTCAGCCGCCGCTTGCTCCACCAGATGTGCCGGTGTATTCCGATAGGTTCCCGCGTAGTTCATGTGGACATGAACGTCGCCACTCACCCACTGAGATGTGTCATCGACCACGGCAGAAAGCGGCACGAGCTTGACCGTGAGCTGCGCGACGCTATCGGCCCTCACCTCCACTTTATGCTGCTCAAAACGATTCTCGAATCCGCGCATGACGTCCACTTCGACATCGCCCTCCGGCACCGTTATCGCCGACACTCCCGATGTGTCAAAATAGTGCGCCTCAAATGGCCGCTCCGAGCGGTCATAGCTGTCGTCGGCGTGCATCCATGCGTTACCCGGAGCGTAGGCTAAACCGTCCGCGCCGGTCACGAAAACTCGCGCTGCTACTGGATTTCCGCTACCATCTACCACGCGCAGAGAAATGCGCCCAATCGGCTTCACAAATTTTCGTTCGCGCGCGACCACTTCCGTCTGCTCTCCACCCGGAATCGTCTGCACCCACAGCGACGTATTCCCGTTTCGATTGGAGATAAATGCGATCTTCGAACCATCCGGCGACCATCGCGGATTCACGTTGTCAAAAGCGCCATACGAAATCGGGAACGCATCCCCACCCGCCGCAGGCACTACCCACAGTTGATGCCACGCCTGGCCCAGATACGACGCATACACCATGCGCTTGCCGTCTGGAGAAAAGTCTGGGTGAGCCTTCCAGTTCGTCTCTTCGTAATGGATTTCTTTGTATAGAGCATCGGCCGCGTTGGCTTCGGGCTCCGCATTGACTTTCCAGAAGCCGCCGGTGCCGTGAATGTGCCCCCGATTCGAGACAAACAAAATTTCCGACCCGTCCCGCGTCCACACCGGACTGATTTCGTGATCCACCTGGCTGTAGTAGTAACGAGGCAGCGAACTGACATTCTCCGGAGTAAGTTGCCGAACGTCACTGAGCAATCCATCTTCGAATCGACCTACAAAGATATGAAAGTGCCCCTTATAGGACGTCGACACGAACGCCAGCCGCTTCCCATCCGGCGAGAAGCGCGGCTCCAGATTCACCGCACCTCCGGACGTCATTTTCCGCGTCCGCCCATCCCGCATATCCAGCGACCACAACTCGACGGCATCGTGATCGTAGCGCGCAAACGCCAGCCACCGCCCATCATTGTCCCTCGACCAATCCGGCTGATAGTCGTATCCCGGTCCACAGGTAAGCTGTTCGGCCTTTTGGCTACCTAGTTCCTGTCGCCACAATGAGCCCGCCATCGAATACACCAGGCTGCGTGAATCCGGCGACCAGGCCGCCGCGCTCGGTCCCGTCGTCAACTGCGGCAGATACATCTCCCTGAAGTAATAGGGATGCGGCAAATCAATCTGTTTGAGCACGGGTTCGCGCTGCGCGTAGCAAGAAACACAAGTAACAAGAAACAAGGCAGCCAGACGAAACTTGAACAAGAAGCCTCCACCGTTTGAACTCAAATCCGGCTTACTCCGCAAGGCGCGCCCGTCTAGCCCACAGCCAATTGAGCAAAGCCAGAACGACCGTCGCCCCCAGGATTAGCGACTTACTCCGATCCACTTGGGTCGCTAGGACCGCAGTAATCCCAACTCCCAGAACGGCCAGCGCCTGTCCCCCTGGCAGCCGGAAACCGGGAGCCAGCGGCTGCTTTCGCCGCAGAGCGATCAGCGCCGCGCAAACTACTCCGTAGTAAAACAGCCTTGCGACCACCGACAGCGTCACATTCCATGCAAAACTTCCCACGATCGCCAGGCCCCACACTGCCGCCGCATAGAACAAAATCGAAAACCAGGGCGTGTGAAATCTTGGGCCCACCGCGGCAAACATCTGCGGCAGATCGCCACCTCTGGCGAGCGCGAACGTGACGCGTGGCATCGCCAGCAGCTTGGCGCTCAAGTAACCATAGACCGAAATCAACGCTCCGAGCGCAACCAGACCTGCTCCCCGAGTCCCCATCGTGAGGCGCGCCACTTCCGCCAGCGGACGATCCGTTGTCGCCCCGGGTCCCAACACTCCTACCACCACCCATTGCACCAGCGCATAAATCACGGTGCAGGCAATCAGTGCCACAAACAGCGCAAACCCGGCGTCCCGCGCCGGATTCTTGGCTTCGCTCATGGGCGCCATCGCCGATTCAAATCCACCATAAGCGAAGATCAGCAGCACCATCGCCTTCATCCACACACTTGCGGGAATCGGTCCTGCCGCACCCCATGGCGCCGGATGGATGATGGTGACCGCCGCTCCCGCCGAGACCACCATCAGCAGCGGAAGAATTTTCGCCACCGTGAACACGTTGCTTACTGCCGTGCCCTGCCTTGCGCCCCGAGCGTTTATGAGCGCCAGCAGTCCGACCAGTAATGTCAGGATCGCAAAACGCGGCCAAGGTTGCTTCGCTGCCGACCAGAATTCTGCCAGATAAATGACAAACAGGTTAGCATTCGCTGCCGGAGCCGCCGTCTGCGCCAAGTAGAGCATCCAGCCAACCAGAATTCCCATCAGGCGACCGAACGCCGTGCGCGCGTACAGATACGGTCCGCCCGCCTCGGAAAATTGCGAGGCCACTTCGGCAAAGCAGGCCATAATCACGCCCATCGCAGCCCCCGCAATCAACACGGCCACCACGCTGCGTTTGCCGAGAAGCCCGGCCACTGTGGCCGGCAGACCAAAAATGCCACTGCCGATAATCGAATTCACCGCCAATGCAGCCAGGCTCCAACGGCCAATGGCGCGCACCAAGCCAGTTTGCACATGACCAGGTTGCACATGGCCAGTTTGCGGAGATGTCATGGCGAAACCGTTTGTACCATATCCAGCCCCTCCCTTGGATTAAACTTCTTCGCGGACGCAGAGCACTCGCAGCGCCGGTGTCCCGAAATTCAGGCTGTCGGCCTGAACTTGTCCCACGAAACCCAAAGAACACCTGAGAATGACCGCCTGAAATCGCCCGCCGCGTGCGGCTTTCGACCTAAGGTAACTTCAATTACCGAAGCTCATGCACACGGGGAACCTTTCCCCCCGCGCTCCGGGATGCGATCTTGGTAGCACGCATTAATCAAGAATGCTTGGTAGGGACGGAAAGGGACCACATGGATCGCGAGAATCGGGAAAGCATGGAAGACATTCATCTCCGCATTTTGCGCGTTACGGACGACCTGCGCGTCATCCAGCGCGAGCTCAACTGCGCCGCCATGCAGGCCCCCACTGACCCCGAACTCATGGAAGCTCTGGCGGATCCGCCGGAGATGGAATCCATCCAGGTCCTCAAGTCCGCCCTCGACCAGATGCGCCACTTCCTCTGGTTCTACATGCAGGTTGTTACCAGCGATTCCGAAATGGGTGAAAAGTTCCGTCAGACCCTGCGGCAGGAGGCCCCCGTGCGCGCCCCTGAAATGGAACAGCAGTTCCAGAGCGCCACTGACGCTATCATGCTGCGCTATCTCGCCGACAGCAAGTTCCGCAAACCCAATTAAGATTCCGAGGCCCCTACAGCGTCCCATCGGGTTTGGCTGGCCATTTCATGAGCCCCGGCCCTGAGTTAAAATCCAGCCGTTGCCGAATCCTCCGCAGATGCGTACCGCCGAACCCGCCGACGCCTCCGCAATCGCGCGCCTGGTCAACGCCGCCTTTCGCCCTGAGCGTTTCTTCACCGACGCCGACCGCACAAATCCTGAAAAAGTTGGCGCTCTTCTTCAGAAAGGGAAATTCCTGTTGCACGTCGAAGACGGACGACTGGCCGGTTGCGTTTACGTTGAGCTGTGCGGCGAGCGCGGTTACTTCGGATTGCTGACAGTCGATCCGCAGCGTCAACGCTCTGGAATCGGGGCTTGCCTGATCGCCGCCCCCGAACAGCACTGCCGCTCCGCCGGATGCCGGTTCATGGATCTCACGTTCGTGAATCTGAGGCGGGAACTATCCGCCTGCTACCAGCAATTCGGCTATGTCGCGAGCGGAACCTTGCCCTTTCCGGCGGAGCAGATCGCCAAGATCCCTGTCCACCTCGTTCAGATGTCGAAGCCGCTGTAAGCCCGGAGAACTCGCCTGCATACTCGTCGAACAAAAAAGCCGGAGCCCGAAGGCCCCGGCTGTCCAGTTTGGTTGGTGTGCCCGGATAAAAATCTAGGGTAGAAACGCGGCTCGCCGCGTCTCCCGCTTACGCGCTCCGTCGCGGCCGCACCGTCAAGTCCCGCACCTGCGCCAGAATGCTCGACATCTGCATCCCGTTCAGCTGTGACAAATACGGCAAAACCTCGGCCACGAACTGATCTTCCATCAACTCGCGAACTTCCTCCTGCCGATTTCGTTCTCCACCGGAAAGCAGATCCGGCACGCTTACCTCTAGCGCCCGCGCCAGTCGCTCCAGAGAAGAGAGGGTCGGCGTCGCCTTCTCGTTTTCGATTTTCGACACGTAAGTGCGCGGCACCGACATGCGCAGCGCCAATTGTCGCTGACTTAAGCCGTTGCGCAGCCGCAGCGAACGGATCGAGAAGGCCAGCCTCAGATGCCCGCGCCCGTTAGAATGGAGGCTTACCGGCAGCGCTTCCGGCGCCGGAGTCAGGGCGGCAATCTCCGCCTCGTCCTCATCCAATGACAAATGACAACGGCGGCAGAGGCTGTTTAATGTGCGGAATTGCACCAAGAGACAACGGTCGCAGCGTACAACTTCCCGTGAGTCCACGGGGGTTAGTGTGGTAGCCATTCAGGTTTTGCGAGTGCCAGAGCGGGGGCTACTCTCAAAGCCAACTAGTGCGTAATCTGCTGGATTGAGCCTGTGGATGTCAAGACAATAGTAGTAGAAAACAAAGTGCTTACGTGAGACAGCAGCACGCAACCAGGTAAAATCACAAGAAAACAGGTAGAAAACCATGAATCAACGCGATGCGGCGTGGTGTTTACTAACTGAGTTCACCCAGTCGGAAAGTCTTCGGAAACATGCGCTCGCGGTCGAGGCGTGCATGCGCGCCTACGCCCGCAAAGCCGGAGCCGACGAAGAATTGTGGGGCACAGTCGGCCTTCTCCATGACTTCGATTATGAGAAATATCCGAGCCTCGAGGACCATCCTTACCGGGGCAACGAGATTCTGAAAGACCGCGGCTATTCTGAAGAGGTCCGGCGAGCCATCATGTCGCACGCGCAGTACACCGGCGTCGCGCGCCTCGCGCCGATGGAAAAGACGCTCTTCGCCTGTGATGAACTGGCGGGATTCATCACCGCTTGCGCGCTCGTCAAGCCGGGTAAATCGCTTGCGGAAGTCGAAGCCCCATCCGTCCGGAAAAAAATGAAAGACAAAGCCTTCGCCCGCAATGTTCACCGCGAAGACATCATCGAAGGCGCGGCCGATCTCGGCGTGGATATTGAAGAGCATATTGCTTTCTGCATCGCTGCCATGAAGACGATTGCAAAGGATTTGGGCCTTGCAGGCAATGCGTAGAACTCAACTCGATGCATCTGCCAGAAACCTGTCCGGCCGCGTCGTATTATCCCGCCCTATCCCGCCAAGAAAAAACCCTGCCACCCAGGAGGTGGCAGGGCAGTTTTCAAGTCCGCCGGTTGTTATTTTCCGTAGAAGGAATCGGCGAACGCTTGTCCGTTCGGAACTCCAACTCCGGTCACGTTGTCCCAGCCTTTCTTGGTTTTCAGGCCGGAATCGGTGCCGAATGTAATACCAAGCGGGGTGTCCTGGATCCAGGGATAGTCCCAGATCGCATCGACGAATGGTCCCGTGACTCCGGCCACTTCCGCCGCGGTGTATTTGTTGGTGCCGGTCGACTCTTGAATGCTTGCTTTAACGTTGGTCTTTGAGGTCTGGGGAACGATATCGTAGATTGTTCCCGTCGGCATCGAATAAAGGTACGGAGCGGCCTGACCGAGCGCAGCACCACCTCCAGCCAAGGCTTCCTGGTTCGCGATCGCCCAGAGCGCAGAGAACATCGGGCAGGCCACGCTTGTGCCTCCCCAGACTTGCCATACCTGTTCTGGAAGCTGACCGGGCACCGAAATGAGGATTACAACCCCGGTGAAGGGATCGGCCAGCCAGGAAACGTCGGGAAGTTGACGGTACTTGCCCGGCAGCAATTTCTGATAAGCAGGCTTGGGGAAGCCAGCGAGACAGTTGCCGGA
>DATFZT010000230.1:0-14063 GCA_035314185.1 Terriglobales bacterium | reverse complement strand
CCTCGGCCCAGAAACGAAAAACCCCGACACCGCGTATCTACAATCTCTCCGGCCGCCCCGCTTTGGCGGCCGTTACTTAATCGATAGGGGGTGACAAAGTCTCGTTGCAGTTAATACGACATTTTCTCGTTGCAACAACAGGGCGGCCCGTGCTGCCAAATCCTGACACATTCTGGCGCGGGAGACCTGTCGGCGGTTGTGGGTCTAGAATAACAATGTAGGGACGGGGCTTGCCCCGTCTGTCAGTATGGAGAGTGTGGAGGTCCCTATGCGCATTGGAAAATACGAAAGTTCGGAAAGTACAGTCGGCACCGCAGTCACGTTTCTGCTGATTGGGCTTGGCGTCGGTGCTGCCGTCGGTCTGTTGCTCGCCCCGAAGAGTGGTCGGCAGTTGCGGAAAGACCTGCGGCGGTCCTACGACGGCGCCCTGGAAACCGTCTCTGACTGGACTGACGAGGCCAAAGACCGCTTCGAGGAAGCGGTTGAAAAAGGCGCCGATTTCGCCGACGAACTGCGAGCCAAAGCCGAGCCCCTAAGCGATTTGCTGCGCCGCCCGTAGGTTGCAGTCGCCGGTGGTTAGTTGTTCCAGAACGCTGCGTTGGGTGCATTGGAGAAAGGCCGTGTTTTGCCAACGACCAACGACTAGCGACCAACGACTCCTTACGGTGCGATCTGATTTTCGTCCTCAAGCGTGCGCTTCTTTTTGTGCACGCTGCGGATGACAATGCCCACCGAGAACCGGAAGTTATCCTGCTTCTGCTTTGGTTCACCCGGAAACGCGGTGCCGGTCTGAAAGTAATCGGCCTTGAACCGCAAGGCGAAACGTTGATTGATTTTGCGGTCGAGGCCGCCGCCAGCCACCAGCGCCCGGCCAGTGCCGACTTCCGTGACGAGAGCACCCGTTAGAGGGGTCGCCACCCCGCGTGTGCCCTGATGTCCGTACAGGAGTTCGCCAAACGGCGTCCAGCTCTCATGCTTGCGCCGGAAAAATTGAAGCCCGAAAAGAAAGTTGTACTCCCGAGTCGCCACGTCGAACGTGGGAGATGGCGATGGCTCGTAGAACTGACCACTTGGAAACGGCGCCGGCGAATTGCTCGGGATCTTTGAGGTTCCGAAGTATTGGCCGCCCTCCACCACCACCCCTATCCAACGGGTTGCGTTCAACCCCAGAGAAGTGTCCCAGCCGTACAATCCCGCCCAGTGCCCGGCGTTGAAAAGACCGGCCTCGGCGTACGTGCCGCCGGCAAACAGTTCGAAGCGCGGGTACTGTAGAGCAGGGGCCGCGGGTTTTTCCGTTGGAGTTGGAATCGTAGCCGGCTGGGGCGGTGGAGCCTGGGCTGGCGTTTGATCGGGAGCCGCAGCTGGGGCTTGAGCCGGAGCAGGCGCAGGCGTTTGCGCTGGAGCCTGCGCCCACGACATGACACACAGCGCAGCCCCGCCAGCCAAAACTCCCAGGTATTTCCTCACGATTCCTCCTTGAAATGCAGTTGCCAGTACACAGTTGTCAGTAGTTGCAATTCCGGAAGCGCCTCACTTGCAGCCTCACTGGCCGCTGGCTACTGGCCCCCGGCCACTGTTTTCCCGAATGCCGTATTGTAGTGAAGCCGGATGTTTCCGCATGTTCCCTGCTCGGGCGAATAGACCACGCAGGTATCAAAGGGCCGCGAATAGACGTGCAGCGTCACCGCGCGCTGGTTCGCTTCCCGCGGATTCACCACCCGGTGTACCGGCTCCCGCGGATCGACCGCGCACGGATTCGCCGCCGTCAACTTCACCGTGTTAGATGCCACCAGCCGGCACTTGCCTGCCTCGATATCCTGAAATCCGACATGAAAATTCTCCACCAGCAGATTTCCTATCGGCGCCGCCATCCAGCAATTCTGGTCGCGATGATTGTGCACCGAACTGCCCTGCCCAACCTCCCAGCAGACGGCGACCAGTTCGTAGAGCTCCGTCTTGTCGACCAGGTTGCGCGTATAGTGCTGCCGGTCCCAGCATAAATAGGGTGCGAGGCTGGCTTCTTCAACCGGCATTTTCTCAAGCAATAATCTGATCTCCTCGGTGTTATCGAAGGCAGATGCGGAAAGCGCGTGGAGCTCACGAACGAGTTCGTCAATTGGGACCCGACGTGTTGCTGCCTGTTCACTCATACGTGTACGCGACAAACTATTGAGTATACCGTGCCTTGCCGGTGGTTGATTGTGTGGCGCGGACACTCCTGTCCGCGGCCTTTGACCTTGGCTGTTTCTATACAATCGAAGCGGTTAAAGAACTCATGGAATTCAGACTGACGGAAACCGAAGTTCGCGTGCTCGGCTCACTGATCGAAAAAGACATCACCACGCCGGAGTACTATCCCCTGTCCCTGAACGCGCTGGTGAACGCGTGCAACCAGAAAACCAACCGCGATCCGGTGATGCAGTTGGACGAAGACACGGTACGCGACGCACTAGATGGTCTGCAGCAGCAGCGCATGGCAGGACCCGCACGCGGGGCCGACAGCCGCGTAACCAAGTACGAGCAGCGGTTGCAGGAGGTGTTCAACTTCACGCGCGCGGAGATTGCGGTGCTGTGCGTGCTCCTGCTTCGCGGCCCGCAGACGCCCGGCGAACTCCGCGGACGCGCCGATCGCATGCACCGCTTCGAAGCGCTCGAGGATGTGCAATCAGCATTGCAAAAGCTGATACAGCGGGAGCCACCTCTGGCGAAGGTGCTGCCGCGCCAGCCCGGCACGAAGGAATCTCGATATGCGCATCTGTTTGCCGGAGACGTGGTGGAACTAGAAGCGCCGTCGCAGACGATCGCGACGGTTGACCACAACCCGGCAGATGCAGAGCGCATCGCGCGGCTGGAGGAAGAGGTTACGGAACTGCGGAGGGAAGTCTCCGAAGTAAAAGATCAGTTGGAGAGATTCCGAAAGCAGTTTGAGTGATGTCTCACAATTTCGATGGGTTCCCCTGTGTAACCCAGTGCCGCCTGTGGTAAAGATTTTGGTTTTCCTCGCCAACTCGGCGTCGCGGCGGTGAAAAAGCTCTACAGCACGCGTTCCTGCGTATACCCAGCCGCGCCCAGCGCCGAGATGATTTCCGCAATATGGTCAGGCCCCCGAGTTTCCATCGTGATCTCAATGGCGGTCTCCCCCAGTCCCACGCCGTGGTAAGCGCGGTCGTAGTCGGTCTCGACGATATTAGCGCGATGCTGCGCCAGAATTGATGTAAGGCGATTGAGCGCTCCGGGATAGTCGGGCAGGTGAACGCGCAGGCGCACCAGGCGTCCATCTTTCACCAAGCCGCGCTCGATGATGCGTGAAAGCAGCGTGACATCGATGTTTCCACCGCATACGAGCACGGCAACCTTCTTTCCGACCAGAGGCAGTTTGCGATTGACGAGGGCCGCGAGGGCAGCCGCGCCCGCGCCCTCAGCCAAAGTTTTTTCGCGCTCCAGCAGCAGCAGGATGGCATTGGCGATTTCTTCTTCTTCGACGGTAACGATGTCGTCCACGTACTTCTGGACCAGCGGCAGCGTGCGTTCGCCGGCGCGTCGCACAGCGATCCCATCGGCGATCGTCGAGGCCGCCATAAGAGTCACGGGTTTGCCTTCGGCGACAGCAACTTTCATGGAAGGCAGGCGCGAAGGCTGCACCCCAAAAACCTGAATTTTAGGGTCCGACTCTTTCAGCGCGCAGGCGATGCCACCAATCAACCCGCCACCTCCGATCGGAACAACCACAGCTTCGAGGTCTGGATGCTGCTGCAAGAGCTCCAGGCCGATGGTGCCCTGTCCGGCAATGACGGCGTCGTCATCGAAAGCATGAACAAAGGTGAGATGCTCAGCCTGGCTGCGGCGAACGGACTCTTCGTAAGCTTCGTCGTAGTTGGCGCCGTGCAGCACCACATCCGCGCCGTAACCGCGCGTGGCCGAGACCTTGATGAGCGGCGTAGTCAGGGGCATGCAAATCTGCGCGCGGATGCCGAGCTTGCCGGCGTGGTAGGCCACCCCTTGTGCGTGATTTCCGGCCGAAGCCGCAATCACCCCCTGGGCGCGTTCTTCCGCGGTAAGCGAGAGCAACTTGTTCAGCGCGCCGCGCTCTTTGAATGCGCCCGTTCGCTGCAGATTGTCGAGCTTCAAATAGACCTGGTTGGCGGTGGACTCAGAAAACGTCTCCGAACGCGCGCAGGGCGAAAGGTAGATGGAGCTGCGAATGCGGCGCAGGGCCGTTTGGATGTCGTTCAGAGTGATCATTTTTTTGACTGCGGCTCACGATGCAAGATACAACAATGGCAACATCTTACCTGAACGCGCATCCGATTCACCCGTAGAGACGCGGCTTGCCGCGTCTCCCGCCGCGTCCAAAAAGAACGGGCCAAGCCCAGCCTCTCACACCAAGAAACGAAGGGGCGTAGAAGTGACGGGTCCAGGTACAACTTCCGTAATGGCCCTTTGGGACAGGGGCTAGGTCCTTTCGAAACCTATGCACCCGTCAAAAAGCCCGTCAGAATGGGCTTTTAGAGGAGTTCACCCCCTAGGGACTCATGACTACTTCGACTGGTACCGCTCTCGCCCCCCTCCCCGCCCATCGAAAGTCCTCAGCGCGCGTCGCGTTGTTTGACTTGCCCGAAGCATCTGCCCAACTGGTGTCCGAATGTTTCCGTCAAATTGGAATCGACACCGTTCCGATTGCGCGCGAAAACGCCGATCGGCTCCACCGCGAAAAATTCGAGGCCTGCGTTTTGCTCCTGGGAGAAGAAGCCGGCAGCATCATCGAGCTGGCTCGTTCATCTGCTTCCAACAGCCGCATCATCATTTACGGGCTGGGCGGCACTGCCCAGGATGCCATGCGTTATTCGAAGATGTGTCTCAACGCCGTGTTTCACGAACCCTTGGAGCGGTCTGCGGCAATGAAGCTGGTGCGCTCGACTCGAATGTTGGTGTTGCACGAATTCCGCCGCTACGTGCGTGTCCCTGTCATGACCGAGGTTGGCATTGTGATGAACAACGGTGGCCGTATGACCGCCACCAGCCAGGAGATCAGTTCGGGAGGAATGTCGCTCAAGGGCAATCAGGTGCCAGAACAAGGGAGCCTGGTGGAAGTGTCGTTTTCTTTGCTGACGCTGCCACGCGTCTGGGTGCGCGGCCACGTCACCTGGAAGAAAAGCAATAAGAGCTTCGGGATTCGCTTTGACTCCACCGACGAGCGGCGGCAACGGGTGAAAGAGTGGATCGTGAAATATATGGACGCATAACAAAGCCGCCGTCCGCTCTTAGCCGTCAGTCAAACCTTTCTAACCCAGCTACAATGTCGCCGTGAGTTCTTCTTCAGCTGCGGTCGAGCCTGAGCAGCCCTCCCTTTCGGAAACGCGCCGATTTTCGCTCGGACAAAGAATTTCTTTGTGGCTCATCAGCTGGGCCAGCTACCTGGCGATTTCACTGATCGGTCCAACTCTCCGCTATTCAATCTCGTGGGAAGAGCCGCCTTCGCCGCCGGAAGCAACTTACGAAAAGCCGATGATCTATTCCTTCTGGCACCGGGCCGTGTTCCCGAGCGCATGGCTATGGAGAAGGACCGGGATCGCAGTAATGGTAAGCCGCAGCTTCGACGGCGAATACATCGCTCGAACCCTGGAAAAACTTGGCTTCGTCGCAGTGCGAGGATCAAGCAGCCGCGGCGGCGCAACCGCCCTACTCGGCTTGAGAAGCCAACTGGAACAGGGCTCCGCGGTCGCGTTCACGATCGACGGTCCACGCGGCCCGAAATATGTGGCCAAGCCGGGCCCTGTGTTGCTGTCGCAGGTCAGCGCGGTGCCGATGGCGGCATTCTACGTAGCCCTCAGCGATGCCTGGGTGCTGAACACCTGGGATGCGCTGATGATCCCGAAGCCGTTTTCGAAAGCGCTGGTGCGGCTCAGCGCCAAGGTACAAGTTCCCGCAGCAGGTGATGCGCAAATGGACACGCAGATGGCACAGTTCCAACAGAAGCTGCAGGCCGCACTCGAACGCGTCACCAACTTCGCCGAGGAGCACGTTGCGCAGGTAGGATCGGCGGGGTTTCCCACCATCAAGGGCTAGCGGAAATCAGGACCAACCAACACATCCGTTTGACCGATTTCCACAGCGCACGATAGACTAGATGAGTTTGCCTGTACTTGCGGACCCGTTCTGGGGCCGCGCCGCGTTTCCGGTCAGAAGCCGCAGCGGGAAAACAGCAAGCACAAGATTGTATTTGCCGAGCTGCGGACAGGGCAAAGCCCCGTCCCTGCAAGAGCATAAGGAGAGTTTATGTACGCGGTGATCCGCGCAGGTGGAAAGCAGTATCGGGTAGCCCCGGGCGATGTGATCCGGGTCGAAAAACAAGCCGACACAGACGGTCGGGTCGAATTCGGAGATGTGCTGGCGGTTTCCCACGAGGCCGGCAGCGTTGTGCCTGCGGGTTCGGCGGCGAGCGTGAGCGGCGAAGTAGTCGAGCAGGGACGCGGCAACAAGATCCTGGTCTTCCACTACAAGCGCAAAAAGCAATACAAGAAGCTCCGCGGACACCGGCAGGACTATACCGCGGTCCGCATCACCGAGATTGCCTTTGACGGCCAGTCGTTCAAGGCTCCCGAGCTTCCGAAAAAAGAGAAGAAAGTGAAGCAGGAGCACGCGGCCGGCGCAGAAGTAGAGACGAAGACGTCAAAGCGGCCGGGCAAGAAGGCGACCAAGCCCGTTACCCACGCGCACGCCAAGAAATCGGCGCCGAAGAAAGCCGCGGCGAAGAAGAAAAAGAAGTAGCAGATCAATTAGTCTTGGGCGGCAAGAGATTTGGAATTTACTGGCAACTGGCCACTGGAAATCGGAAACTGACTTATGGCGCATAAAAAAGGACAAGGCACTTCACGAAACGGTCGCGACTCCAACGCGCAGCGGCTTGGCTTTAAGGCTTTCGGCGGACAACTGGTCCCCGGCGGCACCATCATCGTCCGCCAGCGCGGCACGCGGGTTAAGCCCGGTCTAAACGTCGGACGCGGCAAAGACGACACTCTCTTCGCCAAGATCACGGGGCGAATCAAGTTCCTCGACAAGGGATCGATGGGCAAGTTCGTGATGGTCGAGCCCGAGGCGATCGAAGCGGAGTAAGTGCGATGCGCGAAACGCGACCCTGGGGGTTCGTGTCGTATCGCGTATCGCTTCGCATCGCGTATCGCTTCGTATCAGGGCATCGCTTTAGCGATACCGCAATCTTGCGAAACTAGACGCCCCTTTAGGGGCTGCGGCCTCGGCTTCGCGTCGAGGCTTTTTCGTTTAGCCGAGTTTTCGCGGACAGAGCCTGCCCTGAGCGAAGCCGAAGGGAGTGTCCGCGCCACACGAACACATCATGTTTATCGATGAAGCCAAAATTCGAGTCAAGGCTGGTGACGGCGGCAATGGCTGCATGGCTTTCCGGCGCGAGAAGTTTATTCCGCGGGGCGGCCCTTCGGGCGGCGACGGCGGCAAGGGCGGTGACATCTGGATGGAATCGAGCGAACGCCACAATACGCTGGTGCATTTCCGCTTCAATCCCGAATACAAGGCCGAGCGCGGACGGCACGGCGAGGGCGACAAGAAGACTGGCCGCGACGGTGAAGGAATTGTCCTGAAAGTGCCGGTGGGCACAATCGTCTACGACGAGGATACGGGCGAGAAGGTCCACGATTTTTCACGCGTCGATGAGCGCGTCGTGATCGCGCGTGGCGGCCGCGGCGGCCGGGGCAACGCGCGGTTTGCCACTTCCACACATCAAGCGCCGCGCGAGCACGAACAAGGACGTTTGGGCGAAGAGCGCAACTTCCGCCTGGAGTTGAAGTTGCTCGCCGACGTTGGCCTGGTGGGCTATCCAAACGTGGGCAAGTCGACGCTCATTTCGCGCATTTCGGCAGCACGGCCGAAGATTGCCGATTATCCATTTACCACCCTCGAACCGAACCTCGGCGTGGTGCTCGCGGGCGAAAAAGGAAAAGAAGAGAGTTTCGTGGTCGCCGATATTCCGGGCCTGATCGAAGGCGCGCACGCCGGATCGGGCCTCGGCACGCAGTTCCTGCGGCACATCGAGCGCACGCGTTTGCTGGTGCATATGGTGGATGTCTCCGACAGCAGCGGCCGGCCCGACATGGTAAAAGACGTTGAGGTGATCCGGGGCGAGCTGGCGAGTTTTGGAGCGGGCCTGGAGAAGAAGCCTACTTTGATGGTTGCGTCCAAAATCGACGTGGCGAATCCAGAGAAACTCAAGAGACTCAAGCAGTGGACGACGCGGAAGAAGCTGAAGCTTTATCCCATTTCGGCGGTTACCGGCGAAGGAATCGAGAAGCTGAAGTACGCGATGGCGGGGGAAGTAGAGAAGGTGCGAAAAGCGCCTCCAGCCTCTGAGGAAACTCGCCTCTCGAAATCCAGCGCCTGAGGTCAGAGGTTCGAGGTCAGATTGCAGATTTGACAACCTAATTCGAAGGTTCTTACCTCTGCAATCTGACCTCTCACCTCTGACCTCTGTCCTTTAGGGGCTACCCGCCGCCCCACCGTGCTAGAATTTCCACAGCTTCAGACCCTAACCCCGGACCCTAGTCTTGATCGAACTTGCACCCTCGATACTCTCGGCGGACTTTGCCCACCTGGCCGACCAGGTGGAGCGGGCCACGGCCGGCGGCGGCAGCGTCATCCATGTCGACATCATGGACGGACATTTTGTGCCTAATCTGACCATCGGGCCTCCGGTAGTGAAATCTCTCCGCCAGGCAACCCGGCTTCCGCTCGACTGCCATCTCATGATAGAAAATCCGGACCGGTACATTGCGGATTTTGCGGAGGCGGGAGCAGACTGGATTTCGGTGCATCAGGAGGCGTGTCGGCATTTGAACCGGACGCTGAACCTGATCAGAAGCCATGACTGCCGGGCGGGAGTGGTGATTAATCCGGCAACGCCGGTGGAAACGCTCACCGAAGTGCTCGGGATTGTGGATTATGTGCTGGTGATGAGCGTGAATCCCGGGTTCGGCGGGCAGAAGTTTATCCCGGGAACGCTCCACAAGATGAGGAAGCTCGCGGAAATTCGCGCGTCGCGGGGGTACCAGTACCGCATCGAAGTTGATGGTGGCGTCGGCATGGACACGGTGGCGGAAGTGGTGCGTGCCGGGGCAGAGATTCTGGTGGCGGGGAATGCGGTATTCGGCAAGGGCGATGCGAAGGCAAATGCCGAGGCGCTGCTGGAAGCGGCAAGAAGCGCCAGTTTGCAGCGAGTGTAGAGGAATTACGTAGGGACGGACGCATTCGTCCGTCCCCGCCGGCCGAAGCCCCGGTGGCAGCTCTACTCAGGATTTGAGGTATTGAATGACAAATCGGAATTCTATCGTTGTCCTTCTCGGGTTGCTGCTGGCGCTAACGGTGGCGTGCACAAACAAGAAGTCGGTGAACCCGCTGGCCAATCTCGGGTCGAAGCAGCCCGACAAGGTGCTCTTCGACCGCGCCATGGACGCCATGAAACACAACCGCTTCGACGTGGCCCGCATGACGCTGCAAACCCTGATCAATACCTATCCGGATTCGGAGTTTATCGCCCGGGCAAAGCTGGCAGTGGCGGATTCGTGGTACGCCGAGGGCGGCACGACGGCGATGCAGCAGGCCGAGATCGAATACAAGGATTTCCGCACGTTCTTTCCCAATATGCCGGAGGCAGCCGAGGCGCAGCTCAAGGTAGCCAACATCCACTATCAGGAGATGGAAAAGCCGGACCGCGACTACACGCACGCCATGCGAGCGGAAGAGGAATACCGGGCGCTGATTCAGGAGTATCCGGATAGCAAACTGGTGCCGCAGGCGAAACAGCGTTTGCGAGAAGTACAGGAAGTGCTGGCGGAGCGCGAGTTTGGCATCGGGAAGTTTTACTATCTGCGGCTGGCCTATCCGGCGGCGATCGCGCGCCTGAAAACGCTGGTGGACCGCTATCCGTTATATAGCGGCGCAGACCAGGCGCTGTTTCTGCTGGGGCAATCCTACGAAGCCGAAATCAATGTGGTCCGGAAGAACCCGCGCATGGGTGAAGTGATGAAAGCCAAGATGATCGAGGACCTCACGAAAGAGGCGGCAACGGCGTACTCGAGGATCATCACGCGGTATCCCGCGATGGACCGCGCTGTAGATGCCCAGGCGCGGTTGCAGGCGCTGCATCAGCCCGTGCCACGACCCACGCGAGCGGCACTCGAGAATAGCAAGAAAGAAGAGGCGAGCCGGCATGAGGCGGGCATGATGTCGAGCATGCTGAACAACTTCGAGAAGCATCCCGACGTAGCCAAGGCCTCGCACGTCGGCGACCCGCCGATGGTGGATCCCGAGCCGGTGACCGCAACCGGAGTGGTGAAACAGATCGCCATGTCGGCCTCAGGCGGCGACAATAAGGTCAGCGTGGAAACGACTAACGGAACACCCGCGCCGAATCAGGAGGCACCCCGTTCGGATGCTCCGGCAGCGGCTCCGGGGCAGCCTGCGGCGTCGGCCGAACTAAAGGCAACTGTGGCGGATCCGAATGAACTGAAACCCAACATTGACGCCGATCCGAACGCACTTCCCCCGCTGGTACAGAGCAATCAGCTGGACGGCAATGGCGGGGCGTCGAGTTCTGCCTCTTCCGGCGCACCGGCAAAAACCGAGGAGATGGCCGATATTTCTTCGAGCAAGAAGAAAAAGAAAAAAGGTCTGAGCAAGCTAAACCCGTTCTAACCGTCTGAGGTAAATGCAACATCTCAACCGATAGGGATGGGCACGAGTCTATGGCTTGCGAAAAAACTCGGACCTCTTCACGAACGGGAAGGGCACGAGTTTACTCGTGCCGTTAGGTGATTGAAAATGTGTCTGCGCTTTAGCGCCTGAGGTGCGCTTCTTGCGACCCCCGGTTAGACTTCCGCACCCCCCAGCCGGACGTTACCAAAGGCACAACCTCCCCATAAATGGCCCATTCCCCAACGGACTAGGAACGGTCGTAACCTGTTACCTCTGCCTGAATCGTTGACTTAGGTTGAGGGACAAGGTAATTTCGCGTTATCTCTCCTCTTTTGCCGAAGGATGACGCTTGGCGCGGAAAATACTGCTGGCCGATGACAGTGTGACAGCCCAGAACATGGGGCGAAAAATCCTGGCCGATGCCGGGTATGACGTCGTCACGGTCAATAACGGCTCTGCCGCCCTGAAGCGGATCACCGAAGTCAAACCGGATCTGATTGTGCTGGATGTGTATATGCCCGGCTATAGCGGGCTGGAAGTCTGCCAGCGCCTGAAGGATGCGGACGAAACCGCGCACATTCCCGTGCTCCTGACCGTGGGCAAGCTGGAACCTTTCAAGCCGGAAGAAGCGCGCCGGGTCAGGGCCGACGCTCACATCGTCAAGCCATTCGAGGCCAGCGAGTTGCTGACTGCGATCACCCGACTCGAAGACCGAATGGTGCCGCAGCAATCCGATGGCGCCCGCTTCAGTTCGTCGGTTTCGGGCGTGGAGCGCTTCGGCGGCGACGGAGGCGGAAGGAAAACAGAAGGCGACGCGGAAGCCGACACCGGATGGAAGAGCCGGCTGCGTTTTCCGTCGAAGAAAAAGAAGGAAGAACCGGAACCGGAACCAGAAGAGATCGCAGCCGCCGCGCCCTTCCGCGATTTCCGGAAGGGGAAGGGCAAGACTGGCGCCAGCTTCAAGGTTAAGGATCCACCGCCGCCCGGACAGGAGCCCGGCCTCGTTCCGGATATTCCGCGCGACATCACGCCAGAAGAGTTGGACGCACTGAGCGCGCTGGCCGCGCAACTCGATGGGCCGGTTCCAGCTGCCGAGAATCTTGCGCCCCTGGCGGAAAAGATGGGCCCGGTGGAGCCTTCGCCGGCAGAGGTTGCGCCGGCTAAGACTGAGGTGGAAGTTCCTGCTGTTGCCGCAGAAGCCAAAGCAGAACAGACGAAGGAAGTCGAGGCTCCGGCGCCGCCGCCCGTTGCGATCGTCGAACCCGCTGCGGCAGCCGTTGCGGCCCCGGCATTAGTTGCCGAAGCAACCCTGAAGAGCGCAGAAAAGAGTGAAGCCAAAATTCCCGTCGAGCAGGTCGTCGCGGCACCCGAACCTGCGGCAGTAGTGTCCGACACGGTTGCGGGCGAAGTACATCAGCAACAACCTCAGCATGCAGAAGCTCAGATTCCCGAAACACCCGCTGCGATGGTCCCGGTGGACGCAGCCCTTCGCGCGCAGGATCCTGCGCCCGTAGATAAGGCCGATGAGCCGAGGTTCGCTTCGGTGGCAAACGCGGTCGAGCAGGCGGCGGAGAAAAAGGTTGCGGAAGACAAAGCCAGAGAAGAGATTGAACTGAAGCCGGTCGCAGCCGTCGCCCCCGCAGCACCGGTTAAGACCGAGCGGAACGAGGCCGTCGCGCCCGCGGAAACAGTGGTTGCCAAGAGCCAGGCACCGAAGCCCGAAGAATCAGCGGCGCAAGAAGCGCGAGCCGAGGCGTTGAAGTCGGAAAAGATTGAGCAACCGGTCGCGCCCGCGGCGAGCGTACCAGAACTGCCGGAGCCGGAAGAGAAGGCTCCGAGCGACGAGGAATTGGCCGAGGCCCTGCGCTTGCTGACACCCACAACCGGGCACGCGGATGTCTCGACTACTCCGTCGCACGGAACCTTGGTGGCCGCTGGCCAATTGCTGGCGGAAGAAGCCGCACGCCATGCGGCTGCCGGTCCGCGGTGGGTAGCGGAGCCGGTCGCGTTGAGTTCGGAAGAAGCGGCGATTTCGCTGGAAGCGGAAATGTTCCGCACGTTTGCGGCAGTGCCGGCGGTGCCCGACGCCGAAGTAAGACCGGCACGGGTCACCGGAGTTTCAGCGATCGAAGCCGCGGTGGAGAGCAGACTGGCAGCAGCAGAGCTGGCCGCCAGTGCGAAGGCTTCGCCGAAGCAGGAGACCGAGTCTGCTTCATCGAAGCCTGATGCAAAGGCGGCAGCCGTAGAAAAATCGACCGTAGAAGCACCGGCAGAAGTTGTCCCGGTGGTTTCGAAGGCGACGAGCCCGGTGGTCGAAGAGCTCGCTCCCGAGATCGCGCCGGAAGAGATCGAACCAGCGAAAATTGCGCCAGAGAAGTTCGAAGCGGAACAGAAAGATTCCCCCGCAAAAGTCGCGGAGGAAATGCCCGTGGAAGAGGTCGCGTCAGCGACGTTCGCGGATGCGGTTGGTAGGGAAGAGGTCGAGGCTGCGGTGGAAGAAGAGGATCAGAATTCAAGTTCAGATGCTGGGGGTGAGGAAGCCATGGGCAACGACGGAAAAACGAAATCGGGAAAATCGAGCTGGCGTCAGATCCACACGGGGCCGGCCAATGCTGGCGCTCCGGGAGACGTTGTAGAGGCGGCGAAAGCCGCAGGTGGGGCCGAGGAGGCTCCGAAGGCCATGGCAGCAGCGGCGGCGGCAGAGGGTTCAAAAGCTGCGTTTGCAAACGACGCCAGTTCAATTGCCAGCATCGTGGACAGCGTGATGGCCGACCTTCGCCCGAAGATCGTGGAAGAAATTGCCAGGAAGCTGGCGGGGAAGTAAGCCGGCACTCAGCCGTCAGCGTTCAGGGGTCCTGCCGGTTTTCATGAGACATGTGTATGTACAAAGTGTTCCACGTGGAACACTTTGTACTTGTAATACTGTACGTACATATGAGTACGTATTAACGAGAACAGACGGCGAAAGAGTACCAAAGCCGGGATCTTAGGGCGCGGGGTACGGCTGCAAGCGATTGATAATGCTGGGGCGTCGGTGTGGTTAGACAGCCACATGCGGGTGCTTATTACACCGGAAGTCATACACAGATCCTTATTTTTGGGCGGGGAGTCGCAAAACAGGAGTCTCTGCGATTGTCCTTCCTTGAACAGAAGACAGGATGCATCATGCGTCTAACCCGGGGGGAAACCCGGGAAACCCGGGAGACATCCATGATAAGTAAAAGTCAAGAGGAGACGGAGGTCTCCTTGCGCTTGGAAGAAAAGACTCTCGAAGCGGGGATACGCACATTAAGTTAGCGAACGGCCAGCGATCCTGAGTAGCAGCCAAAGCGGCAGCTTGGCCA
>DATFZT010000229.1:0-19185 GCA_035314185.1 Terriglobales bacterium | reverse complement strand
TTTCGCCGAACCTGGCGCGCGCGGCGCGGCTGTGGCGCCGGTCTGCGCGCCTGGCTTGGCTTTTACTATCAGAGGAGCTTCCAATCCGCTGCCGTTCATGAAGCTGATTGCGATTCGTCCGTCGGGCTCGGGTAGAACCTGCGATGGTATGTTGCACGACACCAGTTCATATCCAGCCGGCAGCACAACGCTATTGCGCGGAATGCTCAACGGCCGATTGAAGACTATCGCGTCACCCTCGCGGTAGTAACTCTTCGCATCTTTGTAGGTCTTCAGGATCAACAGGCGCGATTGCCCTTCGGACGGCACTGGGCGCGCCAGGGTTACTTGGATGTAATCGACTGACGTATCTTCTCCCTTCATCAGCGGATCAGTTACTGCCTGCTCACCGCTTACCACTTCGAACCGCAATGGCTGTCGGGTCATGACGTCGCTCACCGACTCGCCGCTGGCCACACTGCCCTTGCGGATCGGGTTGAAGTAATACTTCGCTCCGGCGGTGGTGGCCGTCACCTCGTAGTGGATAACGAAGCTTGCGCTTTCGAGCGACAGTAGCTCGTAGCGGGTGTACTCGTCGGTTTCGGTTTGCTGGAGTACGGCCTGCGCGCGTGCGCTTCCGGCGGCGCACAACATCGCGAGCAGACATGCAATGAGCTTAGGCATGCGCATCTCTTGTTTCATGGCAAGCACTTTATCATCGCTGGTTGCGGTATTCTTCCGGATGCCATGCGACCACTGCCAAAGCGACGATTGCCGGCTGCAGATTCTGCGCTGATCCAGATCGTCGACGCGGCTCTGGCCGATGCCGCACGCCGCAGCGGCGAGTGGCTGATGTGTCGTCCGGGATGTACGCAGTGCTGCGTGGGCGTGTTTGCCATCAATCAACTGGATGCGGTGCGGCTGCAACACGGGCTGGCTGACCTCGAAAAGACGGACCCGCAGCGGGCGCAGCGGATTCGCGAGCGGGCGCGAGATTCGATTCAGCGCTTGTCGGCCGAGTTTCCCGGCAATCCGAAAACCGGCGTACTCGATGCGGGGGTACTCGATGAAGGCTCGGAGGCGGAAGAACGCTTCGCGCAGTTTGCGAATGAAGAGCCATGTCCGGTGCTCGATCCGGAGACCGGATTGTGCGATCTCTACGATGCGAGGCCGTTGACATGCCGCACCTTTGGCCCTCCCGTGCAATCGGAAGGCGGCCTGGGAGTTTGCGAGCTGTGTTTCCACGGCGCGACCGATGAACAGATTGCGGCATGCGAGATGGTTGTCGACCCCGATGATCTGGAATCGAAGCTGCTAAGGAAACTGGAGAAAACGGGCGGTCCGCGCGGGCAGACGACGGTCGCGTTCTGCGTGAGGTGAGGTCGCGGAAAGTGCCTTCCCACACCGCACGTCACAAATTGTTAAAGGATTCTTAGTTCTCGTCTCCATACCTAAAGATAACTTCCGTGTTGAGATAGAAAGTGGTAATTTCTTGCTGCGGCGAAGCACACGATTATGCAGGCTAATGAATATGATCTGGTGGTGATCGGCAGCGGTCCGGCGGGCCAGAAGGGCGCGATCTGCGCGGCAAAAATGCGCAAGAAAGTCGCGGTCATCGACCGTCGCCTCACCATGGGCGGGGTGTGCGTTCATACCGGGACGATCCCGAGCAAGGTCATGCGGGAGGCTGTGCTCTACCTGAGCGGCTTGCGGCAGCGGTCGTTCTATGGGCGCGGCTACGTGGTGAAAGACCGGATCATGATGTCGGACTTGGTGCTGCGGGCGCAGGCGGTAATGACCCGGGAAGTGGACGTGATCAAAGCGCAGTTGCGGCGAAACTACGTGACCGCCCTCGAAGGCGACGCGCATTTCGCCGATCCCCATACCATTGAGGTCGTGTCGGAAGACGGAGTTCAGCAGATTCGCGGCGAGAAGATCCTGATTGCCTGCGGCACGCGCCCGGCGCACATCGATGGGATTCCGGTGGACGGGAAGCGCATCTTCGATTCGGATCAGGTGCATTGCCTGGAGGAAATACCGCGCGAGTTGATTGTGGTGGGCGCGGGCATTATCGGGCTGGAATATGCGTCAATGTTCGCCGCGCTCGGAGTGAAGGTGACGCTGATCGACCAGTGTCCGACACTGCTGAATTTTGTCGATCGGGAAATTATCGAGAGCTTGTGCTTTCAGTTGCGGCAACTGGGAACGGTTTTCCGGGTCGGAGAGAAAGTGGTTTCGGTTGGCTTCGACGAAGAGCGGGACAAAGTTTTTGCGACGCTGGAGAGTGGAAAGAAGGTTCGCGGGCAAGCGCTGCTCTACACCATCGGACGAAAAGCCAACAGCGACAAGCTGAGAATCGAGGCGGCAGGTCTGACGGCGGAAGCCCGCGGCAAGCTGGCGGTGAACGAACACTTTCAGACCGCGGTGCCGCACATCTACGCGGCGGGCGACGTGATTGGTTTTCCCGCGCTGGCCAGTACTTCCATGGAGCAGGGCCGGCTCGCGGGTTGTCACATGTTCGGCAAGCCCAGCCGGATGATGGCGAATCTGATTCCGTATGGCATCTACACCATTCCGGAGATTTCCATGGTGGGCGCCACCGAGGAAGAACTGACGCTCAGCAAGACTGCCTATGAGAGCGGTCTGGCGCGCTATTCGGAACTGGCGAAAGGGCAGATGCTGGGCGATGATCAGGGCCTGCTGAAGATACTGTTCGATCCGGACACGCTCAAATTACTGGGCGTCCACATTATCGGGGATCGCGCGGCCGAGATCGTGCACATCGGGCAGGCAGTACTGACCATGGGAGCGACCATCGAATATTTTCGCGATACGGTATTCAACTACCCGACGCTGGCGGAAGCTTACAAAGTGGCGGCGCTCGACGGCCTGAATAAACTCTGAACGTGTGGTGGCGGGGCTTTGCCCCGTCACCACGCGATCCTTTCACTGCCGCGCCTGATACCAACGCCGCGCCGCCACGACCGCCCAGATCGCCTCGACCACTCCAAACGGCCAGGCGCCTTGCAGAAAACCATAAGCAGAGCCCAGCGCGCAAGCACCGGCAAAAGCCAGGATGAACCACGTGTTCCGGCTCTCCAGCGCATAAGTGACCAGCATCGCGGTCACCGCGAACAGTCCGAATAGCGTCAGCATGCTCACGCTCCCAATCTTACAGAATCGGAACATCCGCGGGAGATTGCGGTACAATCGCTGGCACTTTCGCAATCAACTCGCGCAACTAAGCTCACCAACAACTTTCACGGAGGAGGAGATATGAGTGTATCGAAACGGGCCATTGCGGAATTTTTCGGGACCTTCTGGCTGGTGTTTGGCGGATGCGGGGCCGCGGTGCTGGATGCGGCATTTCCGCAACTGGGCATCGGTTTTCTGGGCGTGGCGCTGGCCTTCGGCCTGACCGTGCTTACGATGGCGTTCGCCATTGGACACATTTCGGGATGCCATCTGAATCCGGCAGTCTCAGCGGGACTGGTGGTGGGAAAACGATTTCCGGCGTCGGATTTCGTGCCGTATGTCGTGGCGCAAGTGCTCGGCGGAATCGCGGGCGCAGGCACGCTCTATGTAATTGCGAGCGGGAAGGCAGGCTTCGACGTGAGCGGGGGCTTCGCTTCGAATGGATATGGGGCGCACTCTCCCGGTGGTTATACGCTGCTGTCGTGCCTGGTGGCGGAAGTGGTGCTGACGTTTTTCTTTTTGATGATCATTATGGGGTCGACCGACAAAAGGGGAGTTCCGGCGGGGTTTGCGCCGATCGCGATCGGGCTCGGGCTGACCCTGATTCACCTGATTGGAATTCCAGTAACCAATCTTTCGGTGAACCCGGCGCGCAGCACGGGACCCGCGATCTTTGTGGGCGGATGGGCGCTCTCGCAATTGTGGCTGTTCTGGCTGGCTCCGATTGTTGGCGGAGCGCTGGCCGGCGGATTCTATCGCGCGGTATTTGGAGAGTGAGCGCCAGATAGTTCCGCGAGGCAATGACTGATTCCACGGAAATCCGGGAGGCGTCGCTGGCGGAGATTGCCCTGTTGTTTCTGAAGCTGGGCACGACAGCGTTTGGCGGCCCGGCGGCGCATCTGGCGATGATGGAGGAAGAGTTCGTCCGGCGCCGGCACTGGATTACCCACGCCGAATTTCTCGACCGGCTGGCCACGGCAAATTTGATTCCGGGGCCGAGTTCGACCGAAGTCGCAATCTTCATCGGACAACTGAAACGCGGTTGGCGCGGACTCATTGTGGCGGGCTGTTGCTTCATCATTCCGGCGGCCGCGATTGTTTCGGTAATTGCGTGGGCCTACGTGCGCTTTGGCTCGCTGCCCAGGGTCGAAGGCGTACTGTCGGCGATCAAGCCGGCGGTGGTCGCGATCGTGATTCAGGCGTTGGGGAAACTGGGACGGACGGGAATTCGGACGGCTCTGCTCGCGGTGATTGCAGTGCTGGCGGCGGGGCTGAGTTTATTGGGCGTCAGTCCGGTGCTGGTGCTGGTGTTTGCCGGCTTGGTCTCGGCGGCCGCATTGGCGATGAAGAACCGGCTGCTGGGTGCGATTGGGTTTCCGAAAATATTCGGGCTTCAGAAACTTATCGGGCTTCCGAAAGTTGTGGCTGGCGCAATGATAGTTGCCGCTGGGAGTGCGGCTTTTCCCGTTGGGCTGATGCGCCTGTTCTTGTCGTTTCTGAAAATTGGATCGGTGGTGTTCGGCAGCGGATATGTCCTGCTGGCATTTCTTCAGACCGAGTTTGTGGAGCGACTGCACTGGCTGACCGAGAAGCAACTGATTGATGCGGTCGCGGTGGGGCAGTTTACGCCCGGCCCGGTGTTCACGACCGCGACTTTCATCGGATACATCGTAGCCGGATGGGCGGGCGCGTTGATCGCGACGGTCGGGATTTTTCTGCCGGGGTTCGTGCTGGTGGCGGTGAGTGGACCGCTGATTCCGCGCCTGCGAAAATCGGCAGCAGCGGCGGCAGCGCTCGATGGAGTGGTCGCGGGCTCGCTCGCGTTAATGGCGGTGGTGGCGTGGCAGTTGGGCAAGGCCTCGATTGCGGACCGGCCAACGCTGCTGGTGTTTGCCGTGAGCCTGATCGCACTGCTTCGGTTTCGGATGAACTCGGCCTGGCTGATTGTGGCTGCGGCCATTGTCGGGTGGTTCATGCAGTGATTTGCAGGTTCAGATTTGAGGGCCGCAATGGTGAGATCTGCCCGCTCTTGTGAATTGAATGTTACTAAGTTGTGAGTAATAAGCGGTGGAGGGGATTGTGGACGAACGCCTAAGAAATATACAAGCGGCGTCGTGGCTGCTGTTGTGTATGGTTCCGATGCTTGTGAGTGTGAGCCCGCTGCTGCGCGCGGAAGCTGTTTCGCTGCAGGCACTGGTCACTCCTTCAACCACGATCGTGAAGGATGGCCGGCCGGTGACGTTCGCGCTCCATGGCTTCATCGAGTTCAAGTCGTTGGCCGAGTTATTCCCGTATGTCGAGTCGCAAACGCAGCGCTGGAATGTTCAGGGCGGCCTGGATGAAGAGCAGCGGCGGCTACTGGCGGGCGAATTGCTGCGACGCGGGATCGAAAGCCGAGTGATCTCAATGGAAGACGAGCGGCCGCTGGAGACGCTGGTAACCCACACCAGCGAAGAATTGCGGCAACTACTTACGCGTGTAACCGAGCCCGTCCCGCCGGGATATGGCGACGCGTTTCTGGCGGTGCAGGAGAAATGGAAGCATTCGCTGAACTGCTGGAGCGCAGCACCATCGATTTCTGCACGAGTGCTGTCGAACTGGTACCCGATTGATGAAGGCATCCAGCTTTATGGCGCGACTTACGACTCGACCGAACATTTCTGGCAAGCTGTGAAGTATCACCCCGAAGTTACGTTGGCGGATTTGAAGGAGTTACTCGGCTTACTGGAACAGAAGGACTGGGGCCCGTGGCTGGCGCGCCTGGATGGCGATCCCAAGATCTATCTGCCGAACGCTTACGTGGTCGAATTCCTGCGGCACAATCTTGCCACGCAGCGATTGCAATGGTTTCGTGAAGGAATGGGGCTTCACGCGCTGCGCCCGGGCGATCACGCGCGGGCCGTTCAGCAGCGCGGTGCCACCTCGTTCCGCTTCAGCGCGTTCGAGGAAAAAACGCTGTGGGGCGATCTGGCGGATGTGTTTCATCTCGTATATGCATTCTCTCCGCCCGACGATCCCGTTCGGATGGCGCTCGCCGCAAAGCATTTCGACGCTGTTTATCTCGCAGATCGCAGGATGGGTTTTATCAGCGAAGACTTTCGTTCGTTGATGCTCGAGATCTGGCGGGTGAAGTATTTGAAGATGGCGCGATTCCGCGAAGTCATCAGTTCAATTCCCATGGAGATTCGGCTGTCTCATTTCCTGAATGATGGCGACTCGCCCGATATCCCGATCCAGGTGTATGTTGGGTACCTGAATCAGATTCGTGAACTGGCGCTGGCCAGGTGAAGTAGCTCTGCTGTCAGCCGTCAGCCCTCAACCAGGGCCAAAACCCGTGCGGAGAAGGACTTGCGGTTATTCTTCATCCTTTGCGACGGAGAGGTTAGAATGGATGATCCCGCCTTGTTTCCGGGGACACTGTGAGCCTAGAGAAGTTATCTCGGGAAGGTGTCTCTGAACAAGGCGGAGCCGGACATTGATTCGTGGAACTTGTGAACAATCTCGTCTCGCCGCCTCGTCGTCCGCGGCCTTCGTCGCCCGTTTACTGGCGTGTCGAGGGAAGTCTGCTGGAGCTGACCACGGTTCGTCCGATCGCTTTTTTTACCTGGAACAGCCAAACCTACATTGCGCGGGCGGCACGCCGCAGCCTGGTGCTCTTGATGGCGTTGCTGCGGCCATTCTTGTATGCAGCGAACCGCATCGCCGCGACTCGAATTGTCCACGCCGTGCTGCGCGGGATCACGCGCGACCGGCTCGATCTGCTGGGCGAAGAAGAATTCGAATACAAACTGAAGCCGTTGCTCAAGGAAGAAGGAGTGCGGCACCTGAAGGCATTGCAAGCCACCGGCGTCGACGTGGTGCTGGTGAGCCAGGGTTTGGAGCACGTGATGCGGCCACTGGCGCGCCATCTGGGAGTGCGGTGGATGATTGCAAACCGCCTCGATTTCCGCGATGGCGTTGCCACGGGACGGCTGCTGAGTCCGGTGATCCGGCCGCGGGGATTGTTTGCGCGGATTCGTGAAGATGGTCCGGACGGGCAGCAGAGTCCGGCGCGATGGGTGCGCGCTCTCGGCTTGCGCGGTCCCAAAGCGCTGGCCTCGGCGATTGTGCCGGCGGTGCGGGTGGAAGCGCCACGGGTTCGTCCGATCGTGTATTTCAATGAAAAGCGGCATCCGGAGCCGTTTTCGGTACGCAAGGCGCTGGGCGGCAAGCGCGTGATGCTGATCGGCGTCACCGGTTTCATCGGCAAAGTGTGGCTGGCGAATACGTTGATAGATCTGCCTGAGATCGGAAAGCTCTATCTGCTGATCCGGCGGCAGAAGTCGAGCGAGGCGCAGAAGCGCTTCGAGAAGATGATCGAAGGCTCGCCGGTTTTCGATCCCGTGTTTGAGAAGTACGGCGACCGACTGGGTGCGCTGCTGGCGGAAAAAATTGAAGTAATTGAGGGCGATGTCTCGCAACCGGGCCTGGGGCTTGACGGCGAGACTGCGGCGCGGCTGCGCGCGGATCTCGATCTGATCATCAACAGCTCGGGGTTGACGGATTTCAATCCGGATCTGCGCGACGCGTTGGCGGTGAACGTGGATTCGACGTCGCACCTGATCGAATTTATTCGCGCCTCGGATCACGCGGCATTGCTGCATCTTTCGACTTGTTATGTGGCCGGACAGCGCGATGGGCGGGTGAGCGAACGGGTGCGTCCGAACTACACTCCGACCCACTTGAAAGACTTCGATGCGGAAAAAGAATGGCATCGACTTCACGAACTGATGACGTCCGCGGAAGTGCGGGTAGAAGGGCCGGAGGTTACCGAGGAACTGAAAAAGCAGGCGCTCGGGAAAGAGCACGCGTCGAAAGGGCTGAGCGGGCCGGCGCTGGAAAACCAGATCCGCAAGAACCGGGTTCGCTGGTTGAAGAATTATCTTACGGAGGAAGGTACGCGGCGCGCGAATGAGTTGGGCTGGCCGAATACTTACACCTTCACCAAGAGCCTGGCGGAATCGATGATTGCGAAATATGGCGCGGGGCTGCCGATTGCCATCGTGCGTCCGGCAATTGTTGAGACCTCGGTGACGAAGCCGTTTCGCGGATGGAATGAAGGAATCAACACGTCCGCGTCGCTGTCGTACCTGCTGGGCACGGCTTTTCGGCAGTTGCCATCGAACGAGCGCAAGCGGCTCGACATTATTCCCGTGGATGCGGTGTGCGCCGGGATGACGCTGATTGGCGCGGCACTGGTGGAGCGGCGGCACGATCCGATGTATCAGCTAGCGACGTCGGTGACGAATCCCTGCGACATGGGACGGTCGATTGAGTTGACGAGCCTGGGGCACCGGCGTCACTATCGCGCCCAGGAAGGCCTTGAATACTGGTTGCGGCTGCGCATGGATGCGATTCCAGTTTCAAAAGAGCGTTACAACCGCATGTCGGCGCCGGCGCAGATGGCGATTATCAAGTCGATTCAGCGTGTGATGGCTCCGCTGCCGTCTGCCATGAAGAAGCCGCTGGCGAAAACCGAGCGCAACCTCGAACGTGTGGAGAAGTTAGTGGGTCTGTTCGAGCCGTTTATTCTGCAGAACGAACATGATTTTGTTGCGGATAATGTGGAGAAGTTGTCGCAGGCTCTGACGCCCGAAGAAAAAGAAATTTTCGGATATGACACGGCGGGGCTGGACTGGTGGGAGTATTGGATCGACATTCATATTCCGGCATTGCGGCGGTGGACCTATCCGCTGATTGAAGGGCGGCCGCTGGAAGCGCGCGTACCCCGCATGCTCCACATGCCGCCAACGCCGGCGACAACGACTTCAGCCTCACCTTCAACGCACGAAAACGGCGATGCCGTGAAGACGGGGACAAACGGAGCAACGTGGCAATATTCCTGACCGGTGCGACCGGGTACATCGGCGCGCATGTCGCCGCTAATCTTCTCGATCACCATGACGCGTCGGTGAATCTGCTGGTGCGTGGCCGCGATCCGCGCGACGCGGAACTACGGCTTTGGAATGCCCTCCAGTTACACATGCCGTTTCCCAAATTCTACGAATACCTGCAAGCGAAGATCCGGATTTTTCGCGGCGATCTCACGTCGCCGCAGTTCGGCCTCGAGCCGGGCGATTACGACCGGCTCGTGCACACCACCGATTCGGTGATTCACTGTGCGGCTTCGCTGAATCGGAAGTCGGAAAAAAGCTGTTTGAACGTAAATCTGCGTGGGACGCTTGAAGTGGTGCAGTTGGCGAGGCGATCGCAGTACTATCACGGGCTGCGGCGGTTTTCGAATGTGAGCACCGTGGCGGTCGCGGGAAAACGCAGCCACGAAGTTGTGGTTGAGGACCGATCGATTGAGTGGGAACGCTCGGATTACGACCCCTACGCGCGCACGAAAAAGTTCTGCGAGCATATGGTGCGCGAGTTGCTCCCCGACGTGCCGCTGACGATTTTCCGGCCGAGCATCGTGCTGGGCGACAGCCGCTATCCGCAGACGACGCAGTTCGATATGGTGCGGTCGTTCGTGTTTCTGGCGGGATTGCCGGTTCTGCCGTTTCGTCCGCATGACAAGATTGACATTGTGAATGTGGATTTCGTTGCCGACGCGATTTCCACCTTGCACATGAAGCCGAATCCCGAGCACGATACCTATCATCTTTCCTCGGGCAACGGCGCGCAATCATTCCAGGAATTGACCAAGGCGCTGGCCGCCGAGCAGAACAAGCGCGGGCCGCTGTTTTTGCCGATCCTCGAAAAGCCATTCGAATCCATTGTCAACACGCTGGCCAATCGCAAAGGACCCGTGGGGCACGGAGCGGCGCTGATGAAGGTCTTCCTGCCGTACTTGACCTGGAACACGGTGTTCGACAACACACGCGTCACGACGGAAATGGGACGCAAGCCCGTGCCCTTTTCGCAATACAGTTTTCCTCTGCTCCGCTTCAGCCGCGAGCACAATTTTGCGTACCCGTATCAAGCCTGGCCCGAAAGCACCAGGGCGGGAGGTTCTGCCGCATGATGGACTTCGTTCTGGAAGCATGGGTATCGAGCATCATCGAGGGCAAGAAGATTCAGTGGATGATGGGCAAGGGCGAGCCCTGGCAGCCGGGCGAAAAACTGAAGCTGTTGTTTGCCGGCTACAACGGGACGCGCAATACCGGCTCGGATGTACGCGTGGAAGAGATGCTGCGGCAGATCCGGCGAATTCTCGGGCCGGAGAATGTTGACCTCAGCATGATGACGTTCAATTTTGACCGCTCGCGCGGATATTTCGAGGGCACGTCGCAGGTGCATCTGCCGGATATTTTTCCGCCCTTCCTGGCGAATGAAGTGCCCAAGCATCATGGCGTGGTGGCATGCGAAGGGTCGATGTTCAAATCGAAATTTGCCAATGCGCTGGCGACCATGATGATCGGGTCGCTGGGCATTGCGGCGGCCGAGAACAAGCTGTCGGTCGGCTACGGCGCCGAGGCCGGACATATGGATCCCGTGGTGGCGAAGATGTGCGGACGTTATTGCAAGAACTCGCTGGTGATCACGCGCAATAACGAGTCACGCAAAATTCTGCGCGAGTTAGGCGTGCCGACGGAATTGGGCACCGACACGGCGTGGACCTTTGAGCCGCTGGGCGCGGAGTATGGCCAGAAAGCGCTGCGCGATGTGGGTTGGGATGGGAAGACGCCGGTGCTGGTGGTATGTCCGATCAATCCCTTTGAGTGGCCGGTGAAGGCGTCGGTGGCCAAAGCCGCGCTGCACAGCTTGACGGGCGCCTACAAAGAAAGCCACTACCGCGGGCCTTACTTCCATAATGCCGGGCCCGAGGCGGATCGGGCTTACGAACATTATTTGGATTCGATCGCAAATGCGGTAGCCGCATTTCGCCAGAAGAAGATGAAAAATGTGTTCGTGATCATGGCAGCAACTGAGCGCATGGATGCCCGTCCTTGCCGGCGTATCTCGGAGAAGCTGGGCGGAGTTCCGATAATGTCCTCGGACGATTACAACATGTACGAACTGGTCAGCATTCTGCGTGCTTGCCGCATGATGCTGTCGTCGCGCTATCACGGGATTGTCACTTCAATGCCGGCCCTGGTAGCGTCAGCGGGCATCACCATGGATGAACGCATCCGCAACCTGATGACCGAGCGCGGACATCAGGAGTTACTGATGAATGTGGATGATCCGGACCTGGAGGCGCGAACTCTGGCGGCGCTCGAAATTCTGGATCGCGACGGGGAGCGGATTGCCGACGGAATTGCACGAACGGTAGTGAGGAATTTGAAACTGATGGCGCGCATGGGAGTGTACTTCGAAGAAGAAGTGCAGCGCCGGTATCCGGAATTTCCCACCCGGCGCGGCGGATGGAGCTGGGAGGATTATCTGCCGCCGATGAGCGAGGGGTTGAAGCAACTGGTGGCGGCGTACGGGTAGCTGCAATTTAAGATCTTCACTACATTACAAACAATTGCACATCAAACATGGGATTTCTTGAACAAATTCTAGCGAACCTTGGGAGCAGCGGCGATGCCATCGTGTTGCAGGAACTCCGAGATGGGCAGGCGGTTCCGCTCACTGCGCGACAGTTGCTGGCGCAGGTGCAGGTGGCGCGCGCTTATCTGCGGCGCCTGCGCCTGAAGAAAGGCGATCGCTGCGCGCTGCTGGCGCATAACTCGATGCAGTGGGTGGCGATGGATCTGGCCATTATGGCGGAGGGCCTGACCGTGGTTCCGCTGTATGCGCGCCAGGCCCCAGCCGAACTGGTGGCCATGATGAAGGATTGCTGGCCGGCGGTGATTGCCTGCGGCGACAAATCGCTGGCCGATGCGATCCTGGATGCGTGGCCTGAAGCGCCGCCGACTTTCCGCTTCGAAAATGTTTTTACGCCGGCGCGTGAGCCGGTCGAGAACCCGCGACTGACGGTGGCAGACGAAGATGTCGTGACCATCATCTACACCTCGGGCACCTCCGGCGAAGCGAAGGGCGTGATGCTGAGCGCCGGCAACGTCGGGCACATGCTCGGCTGCACTTCGGGGCGACTGGATCAGCTCATGCGGAGCCGATCGATACCAGGCGACACGGGGAGAACGCGTTCGCGGCAGGATGCCGTCTTTCATTATCTGCCGCTCAGCTTTGCGGGCTCGTGGATCATGATGCTGACCTGTCTTCTGCGCGGCAGCAAGCTGACCTTGAATACCGATCTCGGGAAGATTGCCGCTGAGATGCGGCTGGCTGCGCCCGATTATTTCCTGAATGTTCCTGCGCTTCTCGAACGCATGCGAAGAGCGGTCGACGAGCAGCTCTGGAAGACAGGTGGACTTCCGTTGCAGGTGTACACCAGGGCGAAAGGCGCGTGGGTACGGCGGCAGGAGGGCAAAACGCGCACCGGAGACGGACTTTGGCTGGGGCTGGCGAATCGGCTCGTGTTTCCTACGATTCGAAAAAAGATGATCGGCGGCAAGCTGCGTGCGCTGATCTGCGGCTCCGCTCCGCTCAGTGTGGAGACGCAACTGTTTTTTATGATGCTTGGCATCCCGGTGCTCCAGGGATATGGGCTCACCGAAACGACCGGTCTTTGTACCTTGGATGATCCGGACGGTGCGGTGGTAGCGGGGCGCGTGGGGCCGGCAATTTCCGGTGTGGAGATGAAGATCTCGGAGAATGAAGAGATCGTGGTGCGCGGACCGAATATTTTTCCGGGATACTGGAACCGTCCGGAGGAGACGGCAAAGGTGCTGCGCGATGGCTGGTTCCAGACGGGCGATCAAGGTGAAGCGGACGCGAACGGGAACTGGAAGATTATCGGCCGCATCAAGAACCTGATTATTCTTGGGTCTGGGCACAACATTGCGCCGGAGCCGATTGAGGATAAGATTCTCAACGAACTGCCGGGTGCCAGTCAGGTCGTGCTCGTTGGCAACGCGCGCGGCTATCTCGCGGCGCTGGTCACCGGCAAAGTGAGCAGCGAGAAAACGCAGGCCGCGCTTGACCTCGTGAATCCGGGCCTGCCGCATTACAAGCAGGTGAGGGCGTTTCATCTGGTGGAGGAAGCGTTCAGCATCGAGAGCGGGCTGCTGACGGCGAACGGAAAGCTGAAGCGCGACCTGATCGCCGATCGCTTTCGCGACGAGATCGACGCGATGTATAGGGCTTCGCAGAATTGGGCATCGCAGAGTCAAGCCTCGAATGACGAGGCGGCGAAAACGGCATGAACGAATTCAAAGGGCAAACGCTTTCGTGGCAGATCGTGAATGGAGCGATCGAACTGGCGCTGCATCGCGATCCCTGCAACGAGATCGGTTCGCTCACCCTGGAAGAATTGGAGGAATTTGCGTCGGCTCTGCCTGCGCTGACGAACGAAGCGCAGGCGTTGATAATCCATTCGACGCTGAAGGCCGGTTTTTCGGCGGGTGCGGATTTGCGCGAGTTATTTGAACGCGGGCAGCAGATGGAAAAGGCCGCGGCCCTGCGCGGAGTGCGGGAGTTTCTGGCGCGTATTCATGCCGTGATGAACGCGCTCGATGCGGCGCCGCTGACGACGATCGCGGCGGTGCACGGTGTAACGTTTGGCGGAGGCTTCGAGCTGGCTCTGGTTTGCGACATTATCATTGCGGACCGCATGGCGCGATTCTGCTTTCCGGAACTGCGGCTCGGGTTGATCCCTGGGTTCGGCGGAATTCCGCGTCTGAAGCGGGATTTGGGCAATGCGGTGGTGCGCGATCTGCTGCTCACCGGGCGCAGTTTCAACGTCATGAAGGCGCAGCAGATTGGACTAGTCAGCCAGATTGCCGCCGAAGGCGAGGCCCTGCGCGTAGCGCGCGCCACTGCCAGCCAAGTGGGAAAATTTGACCGGCGGACGGCAGCGACGGCGAAGCAGTTTGTGAAACCGATCCCCTACGACGAGCTGAAGCGCGAGATTGATATTTTCTGCGACCTTTATTCGCGTCCAGCCGTCGAAGAAGGGCTGCGCAAGTTTGTAGAGAATGAAGGAGTGCAGCCGTACTTACCCTAATTTGTAATTTGAGGGACGTCACGCCTATGCCAGCGCCTACGATTGATCACACGCTCGACGAAATCCTGAATCTAGCGGCCGCGCATTTCAAAGTGCCGCGGGAAAAGCTCACGCCCGACGACGACTTTTTCAAAACGCTGGGAATTGACAGCCTGCAGGCGCTCGATTTGCTGACGCGACTCGAGCATCACTTCCGCATCGAGTTGCCGGACTATGAACTGCAGGGTGTGTCGGATTTCCGTACGCTGGCGAATCGGATCCAAGCGCGGCTGTAGAACCACTTCCTATCATTACATTCTGATAAACTCGGGTTTTTCTCCGTGTCTCCGTGGTGAGATAACGACCTGAATGCTTGATCTCCGACAATATGCCAGCCTGGGTGCAGCGCTCCAGGATGCGCTGGAACGCTGGCCCAACGAAACCTGCCTGATTGAAGCCGATCGCGACCGTGAAAAAATGCGGCTCACCTACTCCGACTTTAAAGAAATGGCGCGTCCGCTCTGCCGCGCCCTGGGGGACGCCGATTTCAAGCCCGGCGACCGCGCCGCAATCATCATGACCAATCAATCGAAGTGGTTGATTTCCGCCTATTCGATTTTTTTCTGCGGAGGCATACTGGTCCCGCTGGATTACAAATTGACCGCGGCCGAGCATCTGCAACTGCTGGCGCATTCGAAGGCGCGGTTTCTGGTGGTCGAATACTACTTGTGGCGGGCGATCACGCAGTCACGAGAGTTCCCTAAACTTACCGTGGAGATCGCGCTGGTGACCGAAGCGCCGGCGGGAGCGGATTTGCGCGGCGCCTACCGCTGGGAGGAATTCAAGAGGAAGGGCGAGCCGCTGTTTGTCGTGCGGCAGCGCGAAGACACGGCCTGCATCGTTTATTCGTCGGGGACGGGCGGACGTCCGAAGGGATGCGTGCTCACGCACGACAGTTATCTCGAGCAATGCACTTCGCTGACCGCCTGGTATCCATTTTGGCCGGGCGTGCGCTATTTGAGCATTCTGCCCACCAATCACGCGATTGATTTCATGGTTGGATTCATCGGGCCGTTCGTCTGCGGAGCCTGCGTGGTTCATCTGCGGACGCTGCGTCCAGAGTTTGTGCGCGATGCGTTCGTGCGCTATCGCATCACCTATGTGAGCCTGGTTCCGATGGTGCTGAAGAATCTGGAACGCGGACTGCGCGCCAAGTTTGACGAACTGAAGCCCGCCAAGCGGTGGATGCTCGACCGGCTGATCGGTCTGAATAAAATGCTGACACGCGCGCGTCCGCGGGTGCAGATCAGCCGCCGTCTGTTGCCGCAAGTCCACAAGGCATTTGGAGGAGAATTGCGCGCGCTGATTGTTGGCGGAGCGTTTACGGATCCTGCGACGCTGCAGTTCTTTTACGATCTGGGAATTCCGGTGGCTCAAGGGTACGGGCTGACGGAAGCTTGCACGGCCGTGACGCTCAACGATTTGAAACCGTTTCGCGCCGAGACGGTCGGCAAGCCCTTGCCCGGAAGCGAGGTGCGTGTGTTGAATCCCGATGGCGATGGGATTGGGGAAGTAGCGGTGCGGAGCCGAGCGGTCATGTCGCATTATCTGGATGATCCGGAACAGACGGCGCAGACAATTGTCGAAGGCTGGCTGCTGACGGGCGACCAAGGACGGCTTGACGGGCATGGGCATCTGCAGCTTGTCGGCCGCAAGAAAAATATGATCGTCACCGCGGGCGGGAAAAATATTTATCCCGAGGACATCGAGGCGGTGTTTGATGGTCTGCCGGTAAAGGAATTCTGCGTTTTTGCGGCGAATTATCTGTGGCCGCAGAAAACGTTGGGCAACGAAATGCTGGTGCTGGTGGTGCGGCTGGAGAGTCAGCAGTTCGACGATCGCTTTTTCGAAGAGCTGGTTGCGCGCAACCGGCGACTGGCCGATTTCAAGCGCGTGGGCGGGTATCTTTTGTGGGAGAAGGATTTCCCGCGGACAGCGGCGCTGAAGATCAAGCGCGGAGAATTGGCCGCGGAGATCGGACCAGGCGCGACGCGGAATTCTGTGGTGGAGATCTAGGCTTAGAATCCCCCCGACATCGGTTCCCTGAGACCTGACACCTAAGACCTGAGACCTGACTCGTGAACGAAACTTTTCTTGCGATTATCAATCCGGCGGCGGGTGGCGGGCGTTGCGGCGAGCGCGTGGGCTCGGCGCTGGATCGCTTGCGGGCTGCGGGGATTACGCTGGAGACGGCGGAGACTCACGCGGCTGGCGACGCTACCCAGATCGCGCGCCAGGCATATGGGCGCGGATATCGCAAGTTTCTGGCCGTCGGCGGAGACGGCACTTCCTATGAGATCGTCAACGGGCTGTTCCCGGATTCGCTGGCAGCAGGAGCGGACAAACCGGAGGATGCAGTCGCGACGCTGGGATTTCTGCCGCTGGGCACGGGCAATTCGTTTCTGCGTGATTTCACGGGCGAAGTTTCCGGCAAGGACGCATTGGAGCACGCGATGGGGGCGCTGCAGGCGCAACGATCGCGGCCTTGCGATGTTTTTCGACTCACCCATAAAGATGGAGCGATCTATTACACGAATCTGCTGAGTGTGGGGTTTGCGGCGGATGTGGCGGCGCTGCGGCATCGTCGGTTTCTGGTGCTGGGACAGTTCGGCTATCTGCTGTCTATCTTTCTTTGTCTGGCGCGGCTTAATCGGCGCCCGTTTCCAGTGCGATTTGAAGAGCGGCAAGACGGGCGGCAAGAGGAGCAGCGAGAAGGGCAGCGAGAATTTGATTCGCGGCCTTGCCTGTTCCTGACGTTTAACAACAGCAAGTTCACCGGAGGCACCATGATGATCGCGCCCGATGCGGTCACCGATGACGGATTAATCGAGTATGTCCGCTGGGGGCCGATTGGGCGACTGGGGCTGATCTGGAACCTGGCGACGCTCTACGATGGCACACACACACGTCATCCGCTGGCGGAGCGCCACGCGGTGCGGCGCGTCGAGTTTCAACTCGACCGGCCAGTGGATGTGATGGTAGACGGCGAGGTGCTGTCGCTGGAGTGCCGTGCGATCGAAGTGCTGCCGGCGGCGCTCCGGGTCGTGGTGTGAAGAATCCATTTTGCTTTCGTGTAGAGACGCGGCTTGCCGCGTCTTCCAAGCCGCGTCACTGTTGCGTCCGGGCAAGATGGGGTAAGCCCCGTCCCTATTGGTCGTGATATAAAAACTCCATGTCGCAAGAGCGAAGAGAACGGCAAAAGGAAAAACAAGGGTTACCAACAGCGGCCAGCCAGAAGTGGCGGCGGATTGTGATCTATGCCGTGCTAATCGCCGCCGCGTTCGGACTGGCCTACTATCTCGGCAACCGCATGCAGCACAAGCACGATGCCTTTGCGCGCTGCCTGACCGACCGCGGCGTGAAGATGTACGGGGCATGGTGGTGTCCGCATTGTGTGGAGCAAAAAGAAAAGTTTGGCGCGTCGTTCGAGTACGCTCCATACGTGGAGTGCGGCATCAAGGGGCAGACACACGGCAGATCGCAGGCTTGCATAGATGCGAACATCGAGCACTATCCCACTTGGCAGTTTCCGCCTACCGGGGAACGAGTAGAGCGTGTCTTCACTCTGGAAGCGCTGAGCGACCGGACGGGGTGCCCACTCCAGTGACCGATTTGACGCAGCGTCTCATGAGCCTCGTCGCCCTGCTGGCGGTGTGCGGAATCGCGGTCTCGTCCGTCTCCCTGCAGCATCACTACGCGACCTCAAAGACGGCATACTGCGAAATTGGAGAAACATTCAACTGCGACATCGTGAACCGCAGCGAATATTCGTCGCTCCTTGGAATCCCGGTCGCGCTCATTGGGATGCTCGGGTACGCGGCCTTGGTGGGGCTGGCGACCGTGTACCGCGAGCGCCGGGAGACTCCGGCCCTGCTCTTCGGCGCTGTCGCCGCGGGCCTGGCGTTTGCTTTGTACCTGACCTACATTGAAGGGCGCGTATTGGGAGTGTGGTGCATTCTATGTTTGAGTTCACTGGCATTGATCGCGACGACGACAGTTTTGGCAGCGGTGATCTGGTGGAAGCGAGACAGAAGCCAGTAACCGGCACTGCAAGTGCCGGCCCCAATGTTTTTCCTGAAAGCTGACAGCTGAAAGCCGTTCACCCCCATGTCCCGGTCCACGACGCGAAAACTAAGACTACTAAGGAAGGCGAAGCCTGCAGCCGCCGCTGCCTTACCGGTTTCGACGGGCAATCTGTGGCTGCATGAGTTGCGCAGCCAGATCTTCGGGAACACGCGCCTGGTACGGGTTTGGCTGCCTCCGGATTACGACGGCTGGGGCGCGACGCGCTATCCGGTACTTTATTTGAATGACGGACAGAATCTCTTCGATCCCCTGACGGCCTTTGCCGGAGTCGACTGGCACGCGGGCGAAACCGCGGCGCGGTTGATCGCCGAACAGAAAATTCGTCCGCTCATTATCGTCGGCATCGACAACACAAAGAACCGGGCCAACGAATACATTCCCTACAAGTCAAAAGATCCCAGAGTGCTCGACGCGAAGGGAAAATCCTACCCCGAGTTTCTGCAGCGTGAAGTGATGCCGCTGATCGAAGAGCATTACTCGACATTGAGGGGGCCGGAAAATACGGGATTAGGCGGCTCCTCGCTCGGAGCCCTGATCACGTTGTACACGCAACTGGCAGCGCCCGGAGTGTTTGGAAGATTGCTGATCGAAAGTCCGTCTCTGTACGTGGCGAACCGGAAAATTCTGGAAGAGAGCCGTCGCTTCCAATTCCAACTTTGGCCGGCGCGTACGTACCTGGGGATGGGAACGCGAGAGGTGGGGCTTACCGAGAAAGACGCGAAGATCGTCGACGACCTGCACGAACTGGAAGCGATTCTGCGCGAGGCCGGCCTGGACGAGCAGCGGCTGAAGGTGCGCGTTGAAGAAGGCGCCGCCCACAACGAAGCAGCCTGGGCAGCGCGGTTTCCAGAGGCGCTGGAGTTCCTATATTCACCGTGAGCGAATAC
>DATFZT010000228.1:0-17254 GCA_035314185.1 Terriglobales bacterium | reverse complement strand
AGTCTGTGGTTTTCACCCGAGCCTACTCCCAGGTACCGCTGACCACCGCATCACACGCCACCATCCTCACTGGCATGTATCCTCAGTTTCATCAGGTGAACGATTTCGGTGTGCCCCTGGCGCAGGACCTGCCCTACGCTCCCTATATCTTCCGGGGCAACGGATATCACACGGCCGCATTTGTGGGCTCGCTGGTACTCGACCCGGAAACGCGCTCCGCTCCCGGTTTTGAACGCGGATTCGATACTTATGATGCCAGCTTCCATCTGCGGCATATGGGGGAAGACCGTTACCATTCCATTGAACGCCGCGGCGGCGAGGTGGTAGCGCATGCGCTCGCCTGGTTGACCGCACACCAGAAGGGGCCGTTCTTTGTCTGGGTGCATCTTTACGACCCGCACGACCCTTATGATCCTCCCGAGCCGTTCAAGACCCGGTATGCTTCCACGCCCTATGACGGTGAGATTGCCTATGTCGATTCTGCCGTGGGTAAATTACTGACTGAGTTGCGCGTGTTGGGACTTTACGACGGCGCGATGATTGCCGTGATGGCCGATCATGGCGAGGCCCTGGGGGAGCACGGGGAAACTACCCACGGAATTTTCTTGTATGACGAAACTATTCAGGTGCCGCTGCTGTTCAAGCTGCCGCGAGAGCGTTCGGCCGGAACTCGCATCGATAGCCGCGCCGGTCTCGTCGATGTGTTGCCAACGATCCTGGAGGCGGTTGGAATTGCAGTTCCTCCGGAGGTGCAGGGCGAATCTCTGTTGTCCGTGTTGAAACCGGCGACGGCTAACGATCGGCCGGCCTATGCGGAGAGCGACTATCCGCACCGCACCTTTGGATGGAGTCCGCTGCGGTCGATCCGCACAGGAAAGTATCTGTTCATCGAAGCGCCGACGAAGGAACTCTACGACCAATCAACCGACCCACGGGCGGAGCGTAATCTATCCGCTACCTCGGCGGCAGTGACCAGCACACTGGCCAGCCAGCTCGATGCTTTCCGCCAGAAGACGAGCACTGCAAAAGAGGCACCGAAAGTGAACATGGATGCCGCACTCCAGGAGCGACTGAATGCGCTGGGATACGTCGGCTCCGATAGCAGCGATGCAACCATGCCCGGCGTCAAGGATTCCGGCGCTGACCCCAAGGACAAGGTTAGAATTGCGAACCTGTTGCACCGCGCTGAAATGTTGAAGGAAGAAATGCACTTTCAGCAAGCAGTGCCATTGCTCGAGCAGGCGATCGTGCTGGAGCCTGATCTGCCGATCATCTACCTGCAGCTGGGTACAGCCCTGAGTTCGCTTAAGGATTACGAGAAGGCGATACCCGTGTTACGCAAGGCCGTGGAAATGCGCCCGGACTTGACCGTTCCACGATACCAGTTGGGTTCGGCGCTGCTCGAGACTGGAGATTTCGCCGGGGCGGCAGGGCAGTTTGAAACCGCCGTGGCCCGTTTTCCGAACTGGCCGGAAGCGCATCTCTCGCTGGCGACTGCCTACGCGCGAGCTGGCCGTCTGGCGGATGCCATCCCGGAGTACACAAAGGTCATCAAACTCAGGCCGAACCATTACAGCGCGCACCTGCTACTGGGGCGAGCCCAGGCTCTAGCGGGGAATCCCGCAGCTGCCGTTCCAGAGCTGGTGAAGGCGGCGGAGCTTCAGCCCGAGTCGCCTGAGCCACATTTTTTTCTGGCCGACGCGTACGTGCAGTTAGAACGCCCGGCCGACGCGGAACGCGAGCGGGCGGAAGCTCAGCGACTGCGAGCGAGCGTCAAGCCGTGACTCAGTTCTTAGGCACGAACTTGCAAAATGTTTGGTCGAGCTGGCACGCCGCTGCGTATTCCTGATGCGCGGCATTGGTATGGTGCAAGAGTTGATGGGCGAAGGCAAGGTTGAGATGAGCATCCGCCAGTTTCGGATCAAGCTCAATGGCGCGCTGAAATTCGCGGACCGCTTTTAGGGTCTGATTCGTCCGGTTATAGCAAATGCCGAGGAAGTTGTGCAGCCTCGCATCTTCCAATCCAAGCTCGATTGCTTTCTCCAGGTGGGGAGCGGCGGCGGCAAAGCTCTTCTGCTGGAAAAAAATCATTCCGAGTTCGCGCTGGCCGGCAGAAAAGTTGGGCTGGATGGCAATCGCCTTCTCATATGCTGACTGTGCCGCTGACGGATCGCCCCCCGCATCGAGCAACCCTGTCTGGTACCATGCCCGATAATTCTGGGGGTTGCTCCGCAGAGCTTTTTGCAGCCAGCCTCTTGCGTCGTCCGCGCGACCGAGTTTCGCCAGGGCGCGCGCCAGCCCGGTCATGGCATTGTCAAAGTTCGGATTTAACACGAGGCAGCGCTGCAGTTGCTCGGCCGCAAACTCCCAGTTCTGCCGCCGCAAGGCCGATTCGCCCAACAGGAAAGGGATCACGTAGATTTGCGGATCCTTCTGCTGGACCTCGTTTAGCAGAGCCTCCGCCTGATCGTCTTCCCCGCGCTGAAAAGCGTCCGTAGCCTTCAGGATGGAATTAAATTCCCACAGCTTATCCTTCGGATCGGCGAGCCCTTGCTTGAGCGCCTCGGGAGAAACTGCGGCACGAAATCCAAAATAGCCCAGAGCGCGCAGTTTTTCCTGCGCGTCGGGACTCAGATTTCCGGCACCGGCATCCTGTCGAGTGAACGGGTTGTGGGCCAACAATGCCTGCATCTTTTCCCGGAGCACAGCCACGGTGGCGGGCTGCTGGGCGACAACATTCCTGGTTTCTCCCGGGTCGGCGTCAAGATCGTACAACTCCGGCTGGGGCGACTCGATAAAATGAAAACGCTCACTCTCGAGCCCGTGCAACGGACTCCAACCGAAAGAACTGAAGGGATAAAAAGTCTCGCTGTAGGCCGGATCTAGTGCTCGCGGATTGCCGGCCGCATTCGGAGCTAACCCCGTATTGCTCGTGCTTAATAAAGCATGCGACTGGAACTGTGCATAAATCGGATCGACCGAATCGGACGCACCCTTCACCCCGGCCAGTTGCAGAAGTGTCGGAGCCACGGCCGTGGTCTCCACCGGTTCGCGGCGCCGGCCGGCCGCAATACCGCTCCCGGCGGGCGGTTTCACGATCAGCGGCACGTGCACCGTGGCGTTGTAGACGAAAAACCCGTGCTCGTCTTCGCCGTGCTCCCCGAGAGACTCGCCGTGATCGCTGAGGGCGAGGATGAGCGAAGAATCATAGAGGCGATTCTGCTTGAGCCATGACATCAGGTTTCCGAGTTCGTGGTCCGCGTAGGCGATCTCACCATCGTAAAGATGGCTGCGATACTCGGAGCGGTAGGGTTCGGGAGGATCGTACGGGCTGTGCGGATCATAAAGATGCAGCCAGAGAAAAAACGGACGGCGCGGAGTTTTCTTCAACCACGCGATGGCATGCGCTACGCTCTCCCCGGCGCGACGGTCTACCAGGCCGATATCCTTCTGGGCGAAGGTTTCCGCCGAAAACGCATCATCGTAGAAGTCGAAGCCGCGCCCCAGGCCCCAACTCCGGTCGAGAACAAAGGCGCTGACCACGGCCCCGGTGGCGTAACCCGCCTGCTGAAAAGCCTGGGACACGGTGCGAAATTGCTGCGCCAACGGCTGCCCGGTGAAATCCTGCACGCCGTTCTGAAAGGGGTAAGTGCCGGTCAGGATCACAGCGTGCGAAGGCCAGGTAAGTGGAACTTGCGAGATGGCTCGCTCAAACACAACTCCGTCGCGCGCCAGCGCGTCGAGGGTTGGAGTTTTGACCATCTCCATCTGTGCTCCATAGCATCCGACGTGGTCGGCGCGGAGCGTATCGATGGTGATCAATATAACGCTCGGTTTCGCAATCGGTTTCGTAGCGTTAGATCGGGTCGTGCCCGGCCGCGTCGCGCCGGACGCTGCTTGCGGTTTCGTTTGTACGGGCTTGGCCGGAGCTTGCTGCGCGAAGGCAGGGCATCCGGCAGCCAGGGCGATCACAACGGTGAACCGGAGACGTGAGAACCAGAGAGGTGAGAACCAGAGAGCTGGCGTAAGCGCGGCGGGGAAAGTTGAGAAGCGCCCAAACATGCGTCTTATTGCGGCGCCGGCTGCTGCTGCGCGCGCCGCGTCTCCTCGTCTGCTTCCGCCGTGAGTCCCTTCGCGGTCAGAGCCCTGGCTAGCGACTCGTGCATGATGCTCTCTTGCGGCGCCAACTCCACGGCGCGGCGCAACTCTGAAATGGCCTCGTCAAGCTTGCCCTGGTAGAGCAGGGTCTCGCCCAGGGCGCGATGTCCACGCGCAAGCTCCGGATTAATCGTAACCGATTGCCGGAACGCTTCGGCAGCCGGTTCCAGTTGCCTTTTCTGGATGAAGGCCACTCCCAGATTGAAGGCAGCTTCGAAATTAGTTGCATCCAGTTGCAGAGTCCGCTGCAGAGTCGTGATGGCGGCATCTATCTGCCCGGCGTGGGCCTGCGCCATGCCCAGGTTAAAAAGGGCGAGCGCGTAATCAGGGCTGAGCTGAACCGTTTTCTGCAACTCGTCCACCGCCTCGGAAAACATCTTGAGGCGGTAGAAATTCAGCCCTAGCATATAGTGAGCCGGAACGGAATTGGGCTCGGTTTTGATCACACTCTTCAGTTTTTCGATCGACTCCTGATAGCGGCCGTGCTGGCTGTCGGCGATGGCATTGGAGATCAGTTCGTACGAAGCAATCCGGTCTTTCGGATCCGGCAGACTGCGGCTGCTGATGGACGGATCATTGCTGCTCGGATCGCCGCCCCCGGAAAATCCGGCGTACCCCAGGGACTTTAATCGTTCCATCAGTGCCGGGTCGAGACCTGTCTTTTCGGCCAGCTCTTTGCCCGCACTGTAATCGCGGATCATGCCCACAAGCTTGGAGCGCATCTCCTCGGCGACCGCCTTCTTTTCGGCGAACAGATTGTGGACCTCACCTGGATCCTTCGCCAGATCGTACAGCTCGGGTCGAGGCGCGTCGATGAAGTGATATCTAGTATTCTCCGAGGCCCGCAGCTCGCTCCAGTTGAAATGAATTCGCGGCAGAAACGTTTCCCCGTAGAGCGTGCGCTCACGATTCGCTGGTGCATCTGGGGCGGAAGGATCGCGACGAATCTCGCGAAGCAGGCTGCGTCCTTGCACCTGCGACGGAACCTGCAGTCCGATGGCTTCGAGCACGGTCGGCATGATATCCACGAGCGAAACCGGATCGGCAAGTGTGCGCGCTACGGTCTTCTCCGGCAACTGCCCCGGCAATTGTTCCGGCAAACGAATGATCAGAGGCACATGCATGGTGGCGTTGTAGATGAAGAAGCCGTGCGTCTTTTCGCCATGCTCTCCCAGGCTTTCGCCATGGTCGCCGCAGAGCACGATCACCGTGTTCTGATAGATTCCCTTCTCTTTCAGGAAGCGGAGCAGCCGCCCCACTTGTTCATCGGCAAAAGCGATCTCGCCATCGTAGGGCTGCGCCGCATAGTCGCGGCTGTAAGGCTCGGGCGGATGATAAGGGAAATGCGGGTCATAGAGATGCATCCAAAGAAAAAACTTCTTTTGCGGACTCTTCACCAGCTGGTCTTTTTCCAGCCAGTTCAGCGCCACATCGGCCACAATATTGCCCGGACGCTCCATCTCATCGAGATTCGCTTCGTCCAGACGGCTGAATTCGAAGTGGTCGTAATAAAAATCAAATCCCTGATTCAGTCCGAACCGCGAGTCCAGCACGGCCGCGCCGATGACTGCTCCCGTCTGGTATCCAGCCTGTTTCAGAACCGAGGCCAGCGTTGGCTGAAGCGGGCTGAGTTTGTTGCCGCTAAAATCATGCATGCCGCTCAACATCGGATACGTTCCCGTCAGCATCGAGCTGTGTGAGGGCAGGGTTACGGGGACGACCGCGAAGGCGCGTTCAAAGAGCACTCCATCCGCGGCCAGGGCGTCGATGTTGGGCGTCTTGATTTGCTTGTATCCGTAGCATCCGAGATGATCGGCACGCAAAGTATCGATCGTGATCAGGACCACATTCAGTGCGGGCTTTGCCGGCGTTTGCGCCGCTGCATAAAGCACGGTGAAGGCCGTCAGGATGAGAAGCAATCGACGAAAAGTAGGCACCATCGGTGAGTTCAGTTTATCGCATGTTGTCGCGTATGAAGATGGGAACGCGGGCGCCGGCAGCCACTCAACTCGACGCAAACTCTGTGATAGGCTGGGCGTGCATGCGACGGCGGGCAATTTTTCTCGGGATCATGCTGCTCGGACCTGCGGCCTGGGGCCAGGTGTCCGCCCAAACTACCGCCCCGACTTCCGCCCCTCCCGACGTGTACCTGATCACCATCGATACACTGCGCGCCGACCATGTCGGCTGCTACGGATACAAGCAGGTTGAAACTCCCGCACTGGACGCGCTCGCCGCCGATGGCATTCGCTTCACCGAGGCCTTCACTCACAGCCCGATAACGAACACTTCGCACATTACGATCCTGACCGGCCTCTTGCCCAGCGTGCATGGCGTCACCGATTTTGGCGTTCCGCTCTCGGCTCAACATGTCACCGCGGCGGAACTGCTTAAGAAGCACGGCTACCAGACCGCAGCTTTCATCGGGGCCGTGATTCTCGACAGCAACACGCTCGCTCCCGGCCTCGATCACGGCTTCGATTTCTACGATAACTTCCCCAAGACCGATAGAAAAGATGCCGAAGGCAGAAATGAAGGCAGGAATAAAGAGCGCTGGGGCCGGGTCGAGCGCCGCGGCATGGAAGTGGTCGAGCACGCCGAAGCCTGGTTCGACAAACACCGCGCCGGACCTCACTTCGTGTGGGTGCACCTGTACGATCCGCACGATCCTTACGAGCCGCCGCCGCCGTTCTCGGAAAAATACAAAGACCATTTGTACGACGGCGAAATCGCGTATGCCGATTCCGCCCTTGCCCACTGGATTGCATTTCTGAAAGAAGCCGGCGTCTACGACAACGCCGTCGTCGTCGTCACCGGCGATCACGGCGAGGGACTGGGTGAGCACGGAGAAGAAACTCACGGCCTGTTTCTTTACGACTCAACGCTGCACATCCCGCTCATATTGAAGACGCCCCTGAGAGCTGCGGCAGGGGCTCGTCACGGAACCGTGGTTGATGCCCAGGTGCGCACCAGCGATATCCTTCCAACCATCCTTTCCGAAGCCGGCATTGCCGCGCCGGCGGAACTGAATGGCGAGTCGCTTCTTCCCCTGATCGAAGTTAATGCGTCGGCGCCATCGTCATCCGATCGCGCTCTCTTCGGCGAGACCGATTACCCCCTCCGCTGGGGATGGGCGCCTCTGCGCGCCCTACGCGCCGATAACACAAAACTGATCGAGGCTCCGCGGGCCGAACTCTACGACCTGCAAGCGGATCCGAAGGAGCTGAAGAATCTCTATGCTCCCGATAGCTCTAAAACACAGAGCATGCAAGCTGAAATGGCGAAGTGGAAGGCCAAGCTTCCGCCGCGGCGCGCTTCCGCCAAGCTCGAAGACGCTTTGCCGGATCCCAAAGACAAGATCGAAGTGCAGAACCTGTTGCACCGCGCCATGCTCGCCGGTAGCGACCATCGATCGAGTGACGAGCGCCAGTTCCTGGAGAAGGCGCTGCAGATCGACCCGAGCTCGTCGACTGCGCTTCGCCAACTGGGCGAGCTTGAACTCGCTGCCGGAGATTTCGTCAAAGCGGCTGGCCACCTGAAGCGGGCTTGTGAGCTTCGTCCGGATGAGTCCACCGCCGCGTTCGAATTGGGCGAAGCGCTGGAGAAGTCCGGCGATTTGGCGGGGGCGCGGGATGCGCTCGAATCGGCCCTGAAGCTCGCACCCAGCCTAATGCCAGCACGGCTGCGGCTGGGTCGCGTTTACCTGGAACTCAAAGACGCAAAGAACGCGGAAGACCAGTTCGAGGCAGCCCTGCTGGTGGATTCGAACAACAGCGACGGCCGCCTGGGATTGGCGGAAGCCCAAATTCAGCAATCCGATTTTGCCGGGGCATTGCCCGATCTCGAAGCGTTCACCAAGGGTGATCCGCGAAACGCCAGGGCCCTGCGCTTGCTTGCGCGCGCCTATCGCGGGCTCGGCCGGGAGCAGGACGCCAAGCGAGCTGAGGAACAAGCTGCGGCGCTGGAAAAGAAGTAGTCAAAGAGATCGAATGACTCGACGCTTTCTGGGCGGCGGCAGCGACGCTCATTTACATTTACATTACTTTCACATTCCCGTTTTATGCTAGCTTCTTTACAAGCACCGCTCGCCTTGAGTTGTGCGAGTCTGCGATGGCCCGAAAATGACCAGGAAACAACCGTCCTCTCCACGGCCGAAGCGGCGCTCGGCGGCGACGCGATCCCGAACGGCGGAAGCTCGTCCGCGCCCGGCTCAGCCCCGCGGTAATGACGGCAATGTCGCCGAAGAGGAACTGTCGTCGCTGGTGGTGCGCGGCTGCCTGATCGCCCGCGATGCGGTCTTCAATGTCAGGGACTTTCTAGGGGATGGTTCGCGCCTGGCTTTTCTGGCGATCAAGGATTGCGAAAAGGAACTCGACCAGATCGAGCGCAAGATCGATGAGCAACTGCCCGAGGCCATCACCCGCGTCGGCGAAGCTGAGGCGCGCGAGTTGTTGGCGTGTCTGAAGTTCATCACCGACCTGGAACGCATCGGAGACCTCGCCTACAGTGCGGTAATGCAACTGCAATCGCGACGTGAAACATTACCGGCGGCAGACTCCCGTCAGCTGGTGGAAATGGCAACTCTGCTCTGCGCCATGCTGGAGCAGGTTCATCAGGGCTTTCTCAAGCGCGACGTATCGTACGCGCAGAGCGTTCTGCAATCCGATCCGGAAGTGGACCGCTTGTGCCATTCGTTGTTTCACCGACATCTGGCCGAGCCGAACAGTCCAACCGGCCAGAAGAATTTCGACATCCTCCTCGCCGCCCAGGCCCTGGAGCGCATCGGCGATCATGCCAAGAATCTGGCGGAAGAACTGTACGGCTTGTCGGAAGGCCGTTCGCTGCGGCACAATGCCAGGAAGCTCTCGACCGCCTGAGCGTCCGTCCGCGTCAATGAAAATCATGCGACACCGTTTCCGCTCGTGTAACGCTGAGCGGCGAGACTTTCTCTGCCCGGATGTGAATCACGTTATCCTGATTCTGTAGAATTCCTTCGATCATCAGGAAGCGCTCGGAAATCAGCAACACTCGATTTTTCTGTAGCAGATCGGGAGCGAAGATCGCATTGGCGATTCCCGTTTCATCTTCCAGGCTCATGAACATCATTCCCTTGGCCGTTCCCGGACGCTGCCGGGCAATCACGCATCCGCCGATGCTCAAGCGCTGTCCATTCGGAAGATGCGCGAGGTCGGAAGCGCGATAAATTCCCATCCGCTCCATCTCTTCCCGCCGGTACTGCATGGGATGCGGCCCCACCGTCAGCCCAGTGGCGCGAAAATCCGCCACCAATCGCTCTTCGTCGGTCATGGCCGCCAGCGGAGACTCGCCATCAATTTCCGGTAACTCATCCAGCAACGGCCCCGACCAGCGCGCCGCCCGCTCCACTTGCCAAAGTGCATCGCGGCGATGAAGGCCTTCATTATTGATTGCATTCAGCGCCCCAATTTCCGCCAGCGTCGTCAGCTCATCCTTGCGCAACTCGGACACACGACGGGCCAGATCCTGAACGGAAGCAAATGGGGCCAGGCTGCGCTCCCGAACCAGAGCCTGCGCCGCCGGTTCGCGCAATCCGCGCGCGTAATTCAGGCCAAGGCGCACTGATGGCTGAGAGCTGACAGCTGACGGCTCTAAACTGCACTTCCAATCCGATCGCGTCACATCCATCGGCAGCATTTTCAATCCGTGCCGCTGCGCATCTTTCACAATCGTCGAAGGATGATAAAAACCCATCGGCTGATTATTCAGCAACGCCGCGGTGAACGCCGCCAGGTAATGGCACTTCAAATAAGCGCTGGCATAGGCAATCAAGGCAAAACTCGCGGCATGCGATTCCGGAAATCCATAGAGAGCGAACGAAGTAATCGACTGGATAATCTGCTCCTGCGTTTCGCCGAGGATTCCGTTACGCGTCATGCCGGCACGCAGCTTTTCTTCGATCACTTTCATTCTCGCTTCGGAGCGTTTGAAGCCCATGGCGCGGCGCAACTCCTCCGCTTCGCCGCCCGTAAAGTTGGCGGTGATCATGGCCATACGCAGTAACTGCTCCTGAAACAGCGGCACGCCCAGCGTGCGCCCCAGCACTGTTTCGAGCGACGGATGCGGATACGTGACTGCCTCTCGACCCTGCCGCCGCTTGAGAAATGGATTGACCATGTTTCCCACGATCGGCCCCGGCCGTATGATCGCCACCTGCACCACGATGTCGTAAAATTTCGTCGGCTTCAGACGCGGCAGGCAAGACATCTGCGCCCGGCTTTCGACCTGGAACATTCCCACCGTGTCGGCCTTTTGCAGCGCGGAATACACGGCCGGATCGTCCGGCGGAAGATGCGCCAGTTCCACTTCTTCGTGATAGTGCTCGCGAATCAGTTCAAGAGAATCCTTCAGCGCCGCCATCATGCCCAGACCCAGCAGATCGACTTTGATGATGCCCATGTCCGCGCAGTCTTCTTTATCCCATTGCACCACGACGCGGCCCGGCATGGACGCGGGTTCCAGCGGCACGACCGAATCGAGACGCCCTTCGCAGATGACCATGCCGCCCGAGTGCTGCCCTAAATGCCGCGGTAGATCCTGCGCGGCTAGACACAACTCGAAATACTTACGAATCCGCGGATGCGTAAGATCGAGCCCGGCATCGCGCAGCCGGCGGTCGAGCGCATCATTCTCATCTTTGAATTCCCAGGTTGCGACCGCTGCTGAAATTCGCTTCAGCGTGTCTGGATCGAATCCCATAGCCTTGCCCATTTCGCGCGCGGCCATGCGATTGCGATAGGTGATCACGTTGGCGGTCATGGCCGCGCCTCGTTGTCCATAACGCTGATAAACGTACTGGATCACGCGCTCGCGCTCGTCGCCGCTGGGCAAATCGAGATCGATATCGGGCCACTCGCCGCGTTCTTCGGAAAGAAAGCGTTCAAACAACAATTCCATGCCGATCGGATCCACTGCGGTGATGCCGAGCGAGTAGCAAACCGCACTGTTGGCGGCCGATCCGCGACCCTGCGCCAGAATTTTCTGTTCGCGGCAGAAGCGCACCAGGTCCCAGACAATCAGAAAGTACCCGGCGAGTTTCAAATGCTCAATCAAGTTCAATTCGCGCTCGATCTGACGGAGCGCGCGCTTCTTCAAGTCGGCATCGGCCCGGCCATAGCGGTTCTGCATTCCTTCCCGCGTGCGCTCCATCAGAAATGACATCATGCTTTCTCCCTCCGGCACGGGATAACGCGGAAACTCGTAACCCAGATCGTTCAGCGTGAACTCAAGGCGCGAGGAAAGTTCAACTGTGTTTGCGATAGCGTTCGGAAAATCCGCAAAGAGCGCTCGCATGGCCGCGGGAGATTTGAGATAACGCTCGGCATTGCGCGCCAGCAGCCGTCCGGCAGTGGCCAGCGTGCGATGATGCTGGAGCGCGGTGAACGCGTCCGCCAGTTCGCGCTCCCGAGGCGTGGCATAGTTCACGCCATTGGTCGCGAGTAGCGGCAGGCGCAAAGCTTCCGCGATTTCGATTGCAACCCGGTTTCTATATTCTTCGTCGCGATGAAAATGCCGTTGCAATTCGACGTAAACATTGGACTGGCCAGAAGCGGACTGGCCAAACAGCTCCGCGAGCCGCTTCACTGTTTCGAATGCCGCTTGCGGTCCGCCTTGCCTGAGCGCCGCAGCCAGCGGTCCTTCCTCTCCGCCGGTCAGGCAAATCAAACCGTCGGCGTGCTCAATAAAATCCTGAATCGACGCGCAGGCTTCTGCTTCATTTTTGCGCCCAACGCGCAGCTTCATTTTGGTAATCAGGCGGCAGAGATTTTGATATCCAGTGCGCGAAGCGACCAGCAACGGAAGACGAAATTTACCCCTGAGACCATCTTGTGTGATGACGGGGTTTCGCCTCGCTTGGACGGGGCAGAGCCCCGTCACCACACACGTCACTTCCGCCCCAATATGCGCGTTGATCTCCGCTTTGTTTGCGGCGAGATGGAAGCGGGGCGAGCCGTACACTCCATCGCGATCGAGCAACGCCATCGCCGGCATTCCCAGATTCGCGCACACCGCGATCAGTTCCTCGGGAATCGAAGCTCCTTCGAGAAAGCTGAACGCGGAGCGGGAATGGAGTTCAACGTACATCAGCTCTCTAAGGGCAGTTCCCAGTTCTCGGTTCCCAGTTAGTTCTTACAGACTGAGAACTGAGAACTTTCTCAGTCATACGTTCCTTCTACAAACCAGTTCCCACTTAGCTTGTCCTGCACCAAGCGATACAACACGAGCCCGGTTCCGACGTACACGGCAATGTCCCATTCTTCTCGCACCCAGCCTTCCTGTTCCGACCAGTCTCCGGAAGAACGCCAGGGGCCGGCGGTCCAGACGATTTCGCCGTTAATATCTTCGCGCTGCAGGCATTGCAACCGCACTGGCTTCGCTTCACGCACAGTAACGTTCGCGGCGAGCGGGGGACGAAACAGCCGCAGCGCGATTACCGCGCTCATTTGTTCCTCGGCGTTTTCCGAAAGCTTTTCCTCGACTTGGCATGCGCTTTTATCTTCTATAGACATATCCTTCTTTTTTTCAGACTGCTTCACTTCGAACTCTGCGAGCGCGGGCTCTGCAGCCTCGAAGTGGCGGACTGCAAACGCGCCTTCGCGATGTGTATCCAGTAATTCCGCCGAGCCCACTCTTCCCTCGCCGACAATGCCGGCGATGCGCGCCAGCGTCAGTTCCAGATTTTCGGGCTCGGGAAAAGCTGGCTGAAACAATCCACTCTGCAGGGCTCGCGGACGCGCCGGCTCCGCCGTCAAATGAATCTTCACGATGGGCGCTCCCGGCGGATGGGCCTGCAAATCAAGCTGCAATAACTTGAGAAACACTTTCGCGTCCAGCATGGGTGTCGGCAGCCGCAGCGTGCGGGTGAACGATCTAGTGGACGATGCGCAACCATTTGCCTGCGCCGCCGCGAGTTCCAGATCCAACCGCAACTCCTGCGCGGCCAGCGCTCGCGCTCGCAAGCGCGCACACACTTGCTCCAACATGCGGTTCAACAAAAACGCCAGCGGCTCCAGCAGCACGATGGGATATTCCAACTCGACGCTTTCGGCAAAAAACAGCCGCGGTTCGAGTACACGCAAGTTGCGCGATGCCGCGCCCCGCGCCAGCTTTTGCAGACGGAGTCCCGGCTGCCCCAGACGCTCGATGAGCGGAACTTCGGGAAGAGCCGCCAGCGCCCGCAGTTTGCGGATGCCCCAGCGATCGAACGTTTCAGCCCAGCGTGCGGTCTCCGCTGCATCGAAAGAAAAAGTGGAAGAAAAACTTTCCAGCAACACATCCACCGGCAGGTCTCCCAATCGTTCGGCTTCGCGGCCTTCGGGAATCAAGGTCACGCCGGAGAACCCGCGGGCTGCGAGCAATGCAGCATCCGGATTCGCGGCCAGGGCGAGGTTCGCCTCCAGTCCCAACTGCGAGACGCGTCGCGCCAAATCATTGGCAATCTTCGGCAGCGGACCCAACAATGGCTCGAGGCCGGCCAGGTTCAGAAGCGCGGTGCCGGGCGAAGTGTCTTCCACTTCTGGAGAAAACGATTGCGCACAGTCGAGCAGGGCAGCGCGTGCCGACACCTCCTGCGACTCCGAGCGCGGGCGCAATGCCAGGTTCTCCCATGCTTCGAGTTGCGATTTGGTTGCGCCTACCTCCACGCCTGTTTGCCGCGCTCTTTCGTTGAGCGCCACGACTTTTTCCAGTGGAGGCCGTCCGGTTAACACCGCGACCGGGTGGGCGCTCAACTCTGGCTCAAGGCGAAGTAGCGCTTGCACGGGGAAATCGGGGATGTAGATGCAGGCAAACATGGAAGTGCAGCTCTCAGCTCTCAGTTGTCAGCTCTCAGTAAAGGCGCGTGCTTTAAATGACAATGACGAATGATGGCGACAAGAATTTCTGAGTCTGGTAACTGAGAACCAGTGATTCGAACTTACGAATGAACTATCCTGCCCATGCGGCTCGGCTTTTGAAACTTGCCGTCGATTGCACGGGCTTACGTTCCAACTTTTGTGCTAATCGCGAGCACAACAACTCGGCGGTGATCTCGAATTGATCCAGCAGTTCTGAGTGCGTTAATCCCGTATGCATCGGCGGATTTCCTGAGAGCTGAGAGCTGACAGCTGACAGCTTTTTTCCCGACACCTTCACCAGCACCGACGAGCAACTGCCTGCAATCGGCTGTTGTTCCAAAACCAACAGCGCCGTTGGGGTGTGCTCAATGGCGCGGCGGAAGCGGAACCACGATGCCAAAGGAATTCGTCGCACGCTCGTCGCTGGAATATCGCCGAGATCGAGCGCAATCATTCCGAAACCATTGCTCTGCAGCAGCAGATCGGTAACTTTTAGCATTTGTGCCAGCTGCGACTCCCAGCGGCTAAAGCCGAACCTTTTTCTAGCGGCTTGCGGTATGCCTGAAGGCATACCCTGATACGAAACGCGTGTATTTGCGCAACCTGCCGGGCGCGCAACCGCGCGGTCTTTATTGGAATTACTATTATTATCATCATGATGATCGTCATCTTTATGTTTACGTGATCGATATTTTTCTCCGCATCGCACCCACAGCAAACGACTCATCACCATCCCGGCAGCCACCGCTGACGCGGGATCGAACGCATCGCTTGCATCCACCAGCGCACAAACTTCTCCGCGTTGGGTTGCGTGGGCCAGCGCGAAAAGCAACACGCTGGTTCTTCCCGATGAGGCCGTGCCGCAGATTTCCGTGAGGCAACCGCGAGCGAGGCCGCCGGTCAGCAAGTCCAGTTGCGGAATGCCGCTCGAAACCATTTCCGGCGCTGGACGAACCTCGAGGCGCGAAGCGGGAACGACCGCGGACAGCTGGGGGCTGGCGGCGACGTGAGCCAAAATCTCCGCGGTCTTTTTTGCGGTGATCTTTGTTGTCACCTCCGCGAGCATCTCCGCGGTAGAGCGCGGAGAGGACGGCGGAGAAAAAATAAAAGGGCGGCTGCTGGCCGCCGATGAAAAAAACGGAGAGGCAGACATAGTTTCTCGCAATTGTCAGGGAACACAAAGGGGCGGATCAGCCCGGGCGAGATTTATATATTCGCCTTTTGTTCGCCTACAAAAGTATCGCTCCCCGGCGTGTCGTTGTCAAGATAGATCGGATGAAACCATGGCCAGAAGTGCAACGTGAAGGCGCACAACGCTTTGCGACTGTTCCGGTGTCTCGACACCACTCGACCCGGATACCCCCACGTGCCGCTTCCCCGTCACGCGCGTAATTCTCTGACGGCGAGCGGGGCGCGTCAAATGCGTGTTTCAGCCCCAGTATTCGTGCGGGCCGCCCCTGAGTCGTGGGCTACCACGAGAGAAACACGAGAGACTTTTCATCCCTGTGGCGTCTTCGCTGGCAGCAGCTTCAGAAGTGGATTCCTGATTACTACCGGCTGGCGCTCCCCCCGATTTCGACCAACGTGTACGGCCACTCAAGTCCGTTTCGGTGCCTTAACCCATCGTTTCCCAACGGCCGTTTTCGCGTGAGGCAAGGATCGATAACGAAAGGCCGAAGCTCCGTTATCATGGGCCATGTGTCTTCGGAAGTTGCTGATCGGGCTGATTTGCTTACCTCTTTTCGCTCAGGGCGGGCCGACCTTGGCTCCGGCTGAGATCCAAGCGGGAGATCAGGATGCCGCCAAACTGCGCGCCATGATTGAGGCAGCGCCGAAACTCCCGCTCGAACAGACTGACCTTGCGGTAAAGCTACCCGCGGGCCAGGAACTGGGCATGGTTTCGTGGGTGGCTCGCGACCCGGAGACCGGTGTGACATGGCTTATTCAGCGCGGCGACAAAGCCGATCCAGTCATAGCGGTTGACAAGGAAGGGCGCGTCTTGCACTCGTTCGGTAAAGGATTGTACAAGATTCCACACGCCGTCCGGCTCGATTCCGAGGGCAACGTCTGGACGGTCGACGCGGCCAGTTCGACGGTCATCAAGTTCAGTCCGAAGGGCGAAAAGCTGCTTCAGATCGATGTGGGTGGCCTGCCGGGATCAGGGCTCGGCGCTTTCCGCGGAACGACCGATATTGCCTTTGCGCCGAAAGGCCGGATTTTCATCAGCGATGGATACGCGAACGCACGCATCCTTGAGTACACTGTTGACGGCAAGAAGGTTCGAGAGTGGGGCAGTGCGGGCGCGGGTCCGGGGCAGTTCCACCTGCCGCACTCCATCGTGGTGGATGAGGATAACATCCTTTATGTTGCTGACCGAGAGAACGGGCGGATTGAGAAATTCGACCTCGACGGTAAGTTTCTGGGCGAGATTCCCAACTTGGGAAGAACGTATTCGCTCAAGCTGGGCGCGAATGGGACGCTATGGGCGGGAATGCAGCAGCTCAATGAGCCGGCCGGATCGCCTGGCTGGATCATCAAGCTGGATCGAAGGACCGGCACGATTCTGGGCTACGTGCGCATGACCGAGAAGGCGGGTCTTCACTCCGTGGAAGACGCAGGCGAGGGCCAGCCCATGACGGACGTCGGCAACAAAGTGGTCTGGTTCAAGAGTCACTAGTAGTGTAGTGCCCAGTAAAGGACTGCTGCACTGGCCTGGTCTTCATGAGAATTGAGTGGGCTGGAGGGATTCAAAAGTTGCTTCGTCTTCAGTGCTTGCTCGCGAATCCCATGCCTGCCAGGACGTCTCGCATATAAGCGAAGCTGGCGATCGCGCGCCCGGCATCGGATCGTCGGGATGAATCTCATACTCCAGATCGATGCCCCACGAAGCATAAGGAAAACGCTCTCCGGCTCGTCCTGCGTCCCTGAGTACCGATAACCTATCCGCAGTTGCGCAACTCCGCCAATCAGCGGCGACGACGGCTCAGCTATGTTCCGCACTTCAGACTTGGAAAAGCTCGATCCCGCGCGCTTTTCCGAGATTGCGCGAGTACTTCTTGTCTGTCCCATTGTTCCAATGTTCGTGTACGCCAAGGCTGCGGCATCGGATGCCGTCGCGTTCAGGATCATAGAAAGTCTTCGAAGGTGGGTCATTCGCCAAGGCAGATTCGCGCAGGTAGTTATCGGCATTCGCGATATCCGGAAGATCGGGCCATTCCGAAGTG
>DATFZT010000227.1:0-13061 GCA_035314185.1 Terriglobales bacterium | reverse complement strand
AATTCTCCCAAGGTGCTGCGGCGGTTGAGCCTGGGCTACACCGGCCTGCTCGCCGACATTTACTGGACGCGTGCGGTGCAGTATTTTGGGGAAAAGCATCGCGCCGGTTCCCGCGATTACCGTTTACTGGCGCCGCTGCTGGAAGTCACCACGGAACTGGATCCAAGACTGTTGCCTGCATACCAGTTTGGCGCAAACTTTCTGGCTCCGAAACCGCCCTACGGCGCGGGATTACCGGGCGCGGCGCTCGCTCTGACGAAGTACGGAATCGAGCACAATCCCGACCAGTGGCGGCTCTACTACAACCTGGGATTTCTGTACTACACCGAACTCAAGGACTATGCCAAGGCGGCGGATGCTTTTTCGCGGGGAGCGAAGCTTCCGGTGACTCACCCATTCATGCCCGTCCTGGCGGCACGGATGGCGGAACATGCGGGCGAGTTCGACACGGCACGCATGTTGTGGCATACGACCTACCAGAGCACCCAAGATCCACTGATCCGGCAGAACGCGGTGCAACATTTGCTTGCTCTGCAAGTGGATGAAGACGTGACGCGACTGGAGCAGGCGGTCAAGAAATACCACGAACAAACCGGGCGATTGCCGGCCAGTATGAGCGATCTGGAGCGTGCTGGGCTCATCCATTTGCCGGCCAATGGGACGCCCGCCGATCCGAACGGGCGGCCGTACAAGCTGATGCCGGATGGGCGGATCGAAGTGCAGGATCCGGGGAGCATTTATTTCATCACCAAGGGCCTTCCACCGGGGGTACCAACGCCAGAGCCGGCGCGGGTTGATTGAGCAGAACCGCGCCAGCGGGTCATCGGGTCATCGAAATTCAAAGACAAATGCATTTGCGGTTCAGAGCACCCTATGCCACGCAGGAATTTTGTTAGCATGCAGGCGTGTCCTCAAGCTTTCCCCAACAATTCTGGAGCGGGTTACGCGGCTGGTGGCGTGAGCAGGCGCGCGCGAAAGGCGCTGCCAGCACGTGTTCCCTGCTGCTCCGAAATCTGTGGGCCTTCGTTCGCGAGTCGACGCCCGAGCGCCGGCGGCGGCGTTATGGCGACATGGAATACGACTGGGAGAATCGCGTCAACACCACCAGCGGCACGGTGGGCTGGCGCGTGCGGTTACTGGGATTGTTTTGTTCTGCTTATCAGCCCACCGAGCCGGCTCTGTTTCGGGAGATGATGGCGAGCCTGCCCATCGAGTTCGATCAATTCACCTTCGTCGATCTCGGTTCCGGCAAGGGACGCACGCTGTTGATGGCTTCGGAGTATCCGTTGCGGAGAATTGTGGGCGTGGAGTTGATTGAGGAACTACATCGCGCGGCGGAAGAGAACATTCGTGCGTATCGTTCCGCGACGCAGCGCTGTGCGCACGTCGAATCCGTGCTCGGGGACGCGCGTGAGTTCGAACTCCCGGAGGAGCCGCTGGTGCTTTACCTTTTCAACCCGCTGCCGGAGCACGCCTTATCTAACGTGCTGCAGCGCTTGGAGAGATCGCTGGAGCGCGCCCCGCGCCCGGTTTGGGTTATCTATCACAATCCTTTGCTGGAGAGTGTGCTGGGCGCAACCCGCTTTCTGGAAAAAACTGGTGGAACGTCGCAGTATTCGTTGTACCGGACGATTCGGTAGTCCGCTAGACCGGCCGAGCCCCTATCTACTTATTGCTTTATTACTCTGGGGGCCATTCATAAGGAAACATCTTGCCCGCATCTTCCGCGCTGAGCTTGACGCCTAGCGTTTCGGCGGCGCGGGCCAGGAGGGGATCGCGGCCCTCCGCTAGGTCGGCCACGGTTGGCAAAACGACCTCGTCGGGTGTGACGCCAACATGCTCGAGACTCTTGCCGTCGGTCATAATGATATCGGCGTCGGTGATCTCGGCTCCCACTCCATCGTAATCGTAGAACTGCGCCTCCATAACCATACCCGAGCTGTAGTCCCCTAGAACGACGCCGCGTTTCTCGATCTGCACGACGCGCGCGAAGAGTTCGCTGGCGGAGGCAGAACTGCTATCCACCAGCACCAGTAGTTTTCCCTCGAAGCAGCGGCCATGCTTCCTGGCGACCATCGCTTTGCGTTCGGCCCGGCTCACCCGGTCGCCAATCTTGATCTCCTTGTCGAATACACCGGCGAGCAAAGACTTGAGCGTATCTACACTGCCACCTCCGTTTCCCCTCAGGTCAACAATGAAGGCTTTGTATTTGCGAGCCTTGCCGATCAAGTCATCAATTTTCGACTCGTTGAAAAAAAAGTGCGGGAACTTGAGGATCATCAATTCATCGCCCATCTCGACCACCTTGGCGCTGTTCACACGGGACCGATCCATATTGCGGATCTTGGCCCGGATATCTAGGCCACCGGCAAAGTGGTCTTCCAGGACGGCATGGCGCTCGATGATCTGGGCGGCTATGTTGACGGTGCGTTCCTTGCCGGCCGGATCGCGCAGCATCAGGCGCAGGGAAGGCTGGGGACGCAGCGCATTAAAAAAGTACTCGATTTTTGCGAAGGTTTTCCTAGTCGGAGCATAGCCATTGATGCCCAATATTTCGTCGCCTGGTTTCACGCCCTGGGCTTCGGCATCGCTGCCGGGGCGGACTCGAAGCATGTAACAGCGTTCTCCGATCAACTGCGCCTGCCAACCGTAATCGTGGAGAAGGCGAGGTCGCGGCGGCACGAAGACAGTGTGGGAATCGTTAAGCGAGTCGAGGAGGGCCGCGATCTCTGAGAGCGCCTTATTTCCAGAGTCTGCCTGATCAATCTTTCGCTCCGTCTCGCGCACTTTGCCATCCCAGTCGAGGCCGTGAAACTTCGGATCATAGTAATGTTTTCTCACATCGGAGTCGATCTCGTGCAGCATAGCCTGTGCCCGTTTTCGTTCGAAACTGGTGATCGTCTGGCACCATACGGGAGTTACTAAGAAAGCGCCGATAAGAATGAAACTCAACGCCCAGGCCCTGGATTTACTTTCATTCACGACCATTCTCCTTTGTTCCCGCACAGGACCACAGAGGCAACACGAAGCAAGCGCATAGCTCCTCCAACACAGAGTTGTGTTCTTAGCTGGAATTAGGGGCCCGAAAACCAGCCCAACAGGGTGTGGGCTTGGATTCTGTCCCCTGGGCGAGGCCCTGTCAAGAGAACGGGCCAGCCCGCAGTGGCTCAGGTTGGAAGACACATTCCTCCGGCGGCTAAAGCCGTCGATGAAAATAGGCTAGTTATCGCAGCGGTAAACCGCTGCGCCACCCAAAATCAAGTGCAACAGCGAATTTTTCCGCAAGCTCTCAAGTCGGGCCCTTTCAAGACAAATCGAAACTGAGCCAATACCGGCCAGCGCAAGACCGGACGCTTACTTCTGTGTAATGGTCAGCCACGGTAAGCCGAAGTAGAATCAAAATTGGGACAACTGATTGAACAGGCGACTCTCTTTCTATTCGACGACGTTTTGGTGGCTGATGCTGGTAAGGATCGCCATTCCCGCGCAGGCCGAGGACATCCATCAGCTTGCTCAGGCAGTCGATGACCACTACAACCACTTGCGCAGCCTGCAGTCGGACTTCACTGAGATCTATCGTGGGGACGGGCTGGAGCGAGTGGAATCGGGCACCTTGTGGCTGAAAAAGCCACGCAAGATGCGGTGGGAGTATCGTTCTCCGAAAGAGAAGCTGTTTGTCAGCGACGGCGCGGCGGTGTGGTTCTATCTGCCGGAGGAACGGCAACTTAGAAAGACGACGCTGCGGAAGCTGGATGACTTGCGGTCTCCGTTGGCGTTCTTGCTGGGTAAAACAAAGCTGGAGAATGAATTACAGGGACTTTCAAAAGCTGTGGACCAATCCCCTCTGGGCGCGGGTAACACTTTGTTGCGAGGAATTCCTAAAATCGCGGCAGGGCAGGTGAGCGAGGTGCAGCTGGAGATTACACCCGCTAACCAGATTGTCCGCATCGTATTGATGGAGGCGGACGGGGCGACGACGGAGTTCCGCTTTGCGGGATGGAAAGAGAATCTGGAGTTGGGCGACAGCCGGTTTCAGTTCACGCCTCCACCGGGGGTGGAGACGGTGGAAGGAGAATTGGGACCTTAGTTTTCGGAAAAGGCGCGGATCGCCCCGGCTTAATCTTCGGCAAGATGAGACGCGGTAAGCCGCGTCTCTACGGCGGGTTACCTGCGTACCACACGGATAGACAGGTTGCGGTAACCGCTTTGGGAACAGAGTGTTAGACTTAGGTTGAGAGACTCGGCACCGGCAGTTTAAAACTGGAAACATCTTAATCAGACGACAGCGAATGGCACAATTTCTGGTCAAAGTCGCCGACGAACAGGGCCATCTGCGGCAGCAGGTGGAGCATGGGTATTCGGAAGCGGAGATCCACGACCGGTTTACGCAGCAGGGATACCTGGTGTACTGGGTCAAGCCGCGGACCATCCTGAGCCGGGGCGGAGGGCAGTTTGGGCAGCGCGGCAAGTTGCGGCAGTCGACGTTCTTGATCTTCAACCAGCAGTTTCTGACGCTGATTAAGGCGGGATTGCCGATCCTGACGGCGCTGGATCTTTTGATCAAGCGGCAGCGGGACAAATCTCTGCTGCAGTTGCTGGAAAATGTACGCGAGCGGGTCAAGGGTGGCGAGTTGCTGTCGGATGCGTTCGCCGCCCAGCAGGTGTTTCCGAAGATGTACACGACCACGCTCATGGCCGGCGAGAAGAGCGGCAACATGGAAGAAGTGCTGGGCCGCTACATCATGTATCAGCGGATGGTGCAGACTTTCCGCAAGAAGCTGCTGGTGTCGCTGGTGTATCCGGCGCTGCTGATTTCGGTGGTGACGGTGATGCTGATTTTTCTGATCACCTACGTGGTGCCCAAGTTTGCCGATTTGTTCAATAACCTGGGAGCGCAGCTGCCCGCGATCACGGTCTTCATGCTGTCGCTCGGTCTGAATGCGCAGAAATACGGGTGGATTGTGGTGCTGGTTTTGGCCGCGCTGGGTGTGCTGTTGTGGCGGTGGAAGCAGAGTGATCGCGGGGCCGAACGCATTGACCGGTTTCTGCTGTCGCTGCCGCTGATCGGGGAAATACGCCTGAAATATCAGGTGGCGAATTTCTCGCGGATTCTGGCAACGCTGCTGCAGGGCGGTCTGCCTTTGGTTCCGGCCATGGCAACGGCGGGCGCATCGATGAGCAGCCGGCAGATGTTGAACGGGGTCACCGCGGCAGCGGAGCGAGTGCGAGAAGGACAGAGCCTGGCGCACAGTCTGGAGACACAGAAGTTGTTTCCCGATCTCGCGGTGGAAATGCTGGAGGTGGGAGAATCGACGGGGGCGCTGCCGGCGATGCTCGGTTCGGTGGCGGAATTTTACGAAGAGGACGTGCAAACGGCTCTGAGCGCAGCGATGGCGCTGATTGAGCCCATGATCCTGATCGTCATGGCAGTCTTTGTCGGCGGGATATTGATTTCGCTGTATATGCCGATCTTTACTTTGGGAGCGAATGTGCACTAACGCACTCAACTGGACGGACTCGTGTGGTAACGGGGCTTCGCCCCGTTAGCGGGGCAGAGCCCCGCCACCACACAAGACCTGAGGCGCGGAAGAGGCTGTAGACTGGAATGGGCATGGCGGACAAGAAAACAGTATTGGTAACGGGCGGAAATGGCGGGAAACTGGTGCCGGAACCGGCGCCGGTAGCCGATGAACTCGAACGCGCGCGCGATGTCGCTCGGCGCTACCGTTGCGAGTTCATCGATCTGACCGATTTCCAGTTGCACCACGATCTGTTCGAGAAGATCCCCGTACACCTGATGTTCCGTTATAAGTTCGTGCCGCTGGATGAGACGGCGGACGGGCGGTTGGCGATTGCCATTGCCGATCCCAGCCAACTGATGATGATCGACGAGATCAGCTTGCTGCTGGGCAAGCGGATCGTCACCAAAGTTTCAACGCTCAAGCAGATCTCCGACATTCTGCAGAAGACCGAGCAGTCCAAGCGTGTGCTGGAAGACGCGAGCGAGGGATTCACGCTGGACGTGATCCGCGAGGACGAAGCGGGGAACGACGAGACGATTTCGATCGACAAGTTGACGGCGACGGCGGGCACCGACATGAGCCCGATCATCCGCTTAGTCGACACCACAATTTTTACGGCGTTGCAGCGGCGGGCGAGCGACATCCACATCGAGACGCGCGACGACTCGGTGGTCATCAAGTTTCGTATTGACGGCGTGTTGACGAACGCCATGCCGCCCATCGGCAAAGAGCACCATTCGACCATCATTTCGCGCATCAAGGTCATGAGCGAGCTGGATATTTCCGAGCGCCGCGTGCCCCAGGACGGCCGCTTCCGCGTGAAGTACAGCGGGCGCGCCATCGACTTCCGGGTTTCGATCATGCCTTCCATCCACGGCGAAGACGCTGTACTCCGCGTGCTTGACAAGGAGTCGATGAGCGAGAAGTTCAAGAAGCTCACGCTCGACGTGGTCGGGTTCGACGCCGACGATCTGCGCCGCTTTCGCGCCTACATCAAGGAACCGTACGGCATGGTGCTGGTCACCGGACCGACGGGCAGCGGCAAAACCACGACGCTCTATGCGGCCGTCAACGAAATCAAGACTGACGAAGACAAGATCATCACCATTGAAGATCCGGTGGAGTATCAACTGCGCGGGATCACCCAGATTCCGGTCAACGAGAAAAAGGGTTTGACGTTTGCGCGCGGGCTGCGGTCGATTTTGCGTCACGACCCGGACAAGATCATGGTGGGCGAAATTCGCGACAACGAAACCGCGCAGATCGCCATCCAATCGGCGCTGACGGGGCACCTTGTGTTCACCACCGTCCACGCCAACAATGTGGTCGACGTGCTGGGGCGCTTCCTGAACATGGGCGTCGAGCCTTACAACTTTGTGTCGGCGCTCAACTGTATTCTGGCGCAGCGGCTGGTGCGGGTCATCTGCGATTCCTGCCGGACGGCCGTGCATTATCCGAATGACGTGCTCGAGGCCAGCGGCCTGGATCCGGCGCAGTGGTCGCAGGTTCCTTTGTATGAGGGGCAGGGGTGCATCGAGTGCGCGGGCACGGGATTCCGGGGACGAACCGCAATTCATGAACTTCTGGATTTGACCGACCGCATCCGCGAGATGATTCTCGAGAAGCGGCCCACGTCGGAGATAAGGAAAGCCGCCCGCGAAGAGGGTATGCGCTTCCTGCGCGAATCGGCTCTGGACAAGGTGCGCGGTGGATTCACCACTCTGAAAGAGATCAACAAGGTCACCTTTATCGAGACCATGCGCTGAGGCTGGGGACCTGAGGCATGTCCGGCAGTGCAGCCAGCGCATCCGCCGAGGTACTCATCTCGCCGTGCCCGGTAGGGGATATCATTAAGCATCGAATTGGAAATGGCCAGCTCCTCCAAACACGTTCGTCGTCCGACGCTCGCCTGTGAAATCGCAGCCGATCGCGTGCTCGCGGGCCGCGCCTCCGATGCGGGGCGGATGGTGGAAATGGCGTCGGCACGGGAACTGACACCGGGGTCGGTTGTCCCCGATTTAATGGAAGAGAATCTGCGCGATGGCGCGGCGGTGCGGCAGGCAATTGAGAGTGCTTTGGGGGGCGTGGGCGGGCGGTCGCAGGACGTGATCGCGATTCTGCCCGACACCTCGGTGCGGGTCGTCCTCCTCGACTTTGAAACCCTCCCCACGAAGCGGGATGAGGCCGAGGCGGTGGTTCGCTTCCGGCTGAAGAAGTCGCTGCCTTTTGATCCCAACGATGCCCGCATCTCGTATCACGCGCACCCGACGGCGAAAGGTGTGCAGGCGATCGCGGCGGTGGTGCTGAACACGGTGCTGGAAGAATATGAGTCGGCGTTTCGCGATGCGGGCTACAACCCGGGGATGGTGATGCCGTCGATGCTGGCGGCGATTGGAGCGGCGGACGCGGAACGGCCGACGCTGGTGGTGAAGGTGGACGCGCGCACGATCAGCATTGCGATTCTCGATCAGGAGCAGTTGCTGCTGTCTCGGACGCTCGAAAATGTGCGGGGGGTGACCATCACCGGCGATCAACTGGCGGAGGAAGTCTATCCCTCGGTGGTGTTTTTCCAGGACACCTACAACCTGAACATTGAGCGCGTGTATGTGGCCGGGCTGCCGGAAACCGGTATCGCCGGGGCGGCGCTGAAGAACCAGTCGGGCGCGCGGGTTGAGGAACTGGTGGTGGCATCGCAGATTGGGTCCACCAATGGCACGGTTCCGCGGTGGCGCATGGCGGGAGTGGTGGGAGCGCTGATTTCGTAATAGAGCCAGGTTTCAAGGTTCAGAGTTTCAAGGTTTCAAGGTTAGATTTCACGATCATGCGGTTAGATATCAATCTCGCGACCCGGCCCTATGAAGATGCCCGTGAATTCTGGACACGCTGGGGATTGGGAGTGGGGCTGCTGGGGGTGTTGACGGTGGCTCTGCTGGGCCTGGCGGTGAAGGGTTGGACCGAGGCGGGAAGAGATCGGCACGAGATCGCACGTATCGAGGCGCAGATCGCGGAACGCGACAACGAACGGGCACAGGATCAGGCCGTACTCGACCAACCGGCCAACCGCAGCACACGGGACCAGTCACAGTTCTTGAATGTGCTGATTCAACGCAAGGCATTTTCGTGGACGCGCGTGTTCGAAGATCTGGAGCAGGTAGTGCCCAGCAACCTGCATGTGGTTTCGCTGCGGCCGGAATTGAATGATCAGGGTCAGATGCAGCTGGAAATGAAAGTGGCGGGCGAGACGCGCGCCGCGGCCGTCGATCTGGTCCATCGCATGGAAGGCTCCAAGCATTTCCAGGGCGCGCAACTGGTGTCCGAGGCTCCAACGGGGGAGGGATCGGGAATCGCCGCTGCGGTAATCTCGATTTATGTTCCGGATGCGTCGGACAGGAGCAGAAAGTAATGCCGGACTTTCGGAATTCGCGGCGTAAGTTGAAAATTGCGATTGGGGCGATGGTGGCCATCGACGTGGTCGCGGTGGCAGTTCTGTTTTCTCCGCTAGTGGGCTCACCGGAATCGCGGCGGGTGCAAATCTACGAACTCAAGGCCGAACTGACGAAGAAAAATCGCGAAGTAGAACCACTACGCGGCATGGACAAGAAGATCGTCCTGGCGAAAGATCAGATCAACGGGTTTTACCAGGACCGTTTTGCCGGGAAGGACTCCGTTCTGGTGAATGAACTGGGAAAACTGGCGACCGGGAATGGGGTCCGGATGCAGCAGGTGAGCTACAAGGAGGAAGAAGCGGAAAGCTCCGGCATTATTCCCATGGAAATCGCGGCAAGTTTTTCCGGAGATTATCTGCAACTGGTGAGGTTCATCAACACGCTGGAACGATCGAAGATGTTTTTTGAGGTGGACAGCGTGGGCCTGGCGGGCGAAGGCACCGGACCGGTCCGGCTGGAAATCGTTATGCACAGTTATCTGCGGTCAGGTGCCTGAGTGAAACTGGGAATCGAAAACCGGAAGCAAGTCGTCTGGCTGGCCGTGCTGGGCTCGATCGCTCTGTTGACACTGGGCTACGAGTACTGGCCCTCGTCACCGGCAGCGGCTCCGGTTACAGGGCAGCCGGCTTCGACAACGGCCAAGCCCGGCACCAGACGCACGGCTTCAGGAAGAATTGTGCCGGCGGTTGAGCCGCGTCTGGATCCGACGCTGGATCTGAAACTGCTCAGCCAAAGCGAGGAAATCAAGTACGCAGGCAACGGGAGAAACATTTTTGTGTTGGGGTCGCTGCCCATCGAGAAGCCCAAGCGGCCCGGTGTCACGGATCCAGAGGTTGTCGGCGTTCGGCCGCTTCCGGCAATTCCACCGCCGCCGCCCATTACGCTCAAGTTTTTTGGCTTCGCCAACCGACCCGGCGAAACGAAGAGGGTGTTCTTGTCGCAAGGTGAGGACGTTTTTATCGCCGCTGAGGGCGATATCGTTGACCGGCGCTATCGCGTCCTGCGCATCTCGACGACCGCGGTAGATGTGGAAGATGTGATCAACAACAATCGGCAGAGTCTGCCTTTAACTCAGGGATGAGACTGATTGGTAATTGGTAATTTGCAACTTGAAGGCGAGTAAACGTTATGCGGCGTCGTGGTTTGAGATCACAAACAACAAATCACAGATTACAAATTCGCCAACGCGGCTACATGCTGATCACGCTGATGTTGGCCTTTGCGCTCATCGCGATTGCTCTGCTCACGGCGCTTCCCGAGATTGGCCAGCAGATCAAACGCGACCGCGAAGAAGAGCTGAGACATCGGGGCACGGCGTACATGCGCGCGATTCAACACTTCTACAGGAAGTTTGGGCGCTATCCATCGCGCCTGGAAGAGCTGGAGAATACCAACAACCTCCGTTTTATCCGCAAGCGCTACACGGATCCGATGAGTGTCGACCGGGAGACCGGCAAGGAGAAAGATTTCAAGCTGCTGCATCAAACGGATATCGGCTTAAACAACGGGCCGGTGTTGGGCCAAGCGCCTGGGCAGAACGGGCTCCCGGGACAGGGTGGGTTCGGCGGAGCACAGGGAGGGTTAGGCGGGCTGCAAGGCGGGCTCGGGGGGTTGGGAACGCAAACGGGTGGCCTGCAGAATTCGCCGAGTGGCGATTCCAGCAATCCATCCTCTGGCAATCCAGCCTCCGGCAATTCATCCTCTGGCAATGCGTCGGATGCGGAGGGGAATTCAAGTCAGCCAGGATCGTCGTCTTCGAATTCCAATACAAGTTCGGGCTCCGGCTTCAACGGGCCGACGTTTGGCGGAGGTCCGATCCTCGGGGTCGCCAGCACGAACAAGAAAGACAAGACTATCCGCTCGTTCTTCGGTAAGAACCATTACAACGACTGGCTCTTCATTTACCTGCCCACGGCCGACCGCGGCGGCTTACTGACGGGGCCGGTGAATCCTGGTATGCAAGCTGCAGGCGGTCTCACTCCTGGAGTGGCGGGTGGTGCAACGGGGCAAGGTGGACTTGGACAAGGACTAGGACAGGGTTTGACGCCGAACGGCGGCCAAAATCAAGGTCTTCAGACGCAAGCTCCGCCGACCCCAACGCCGACGCCCCAACAGTAGACGCACACCTCCAAGCAGAATTCCAGCAACAGAAAAGCCCCGCATCGAAAGCGGGGCTTGACGGAAACCAGAAATTTATCACTGTGGCTTTGTCATTATCGTTAAAGTGTCATTATCGTCAGTCGTTAAACGTTAAACGAAGAGCCGCAGCCGCAGGTGCTCTTCACGTTCGGGTTTTCGAACTTGAACCCGGCGCCTTCGAGCGTCTCGACATAATCGACATGCGCTCCGCCCAGATACATCAGTGAAGTAGCATCCACGTACACCTTCAAACCGTCAAAGTCGAAAACCTTGTCCATCATGCCGGCGCCGTTCTCGAAGGCCATGGAATACTGAAAGCCTGAACAACCGCCGCCGACTACCGACAACCGCAATCCCGACGGGACCGGCGTCTGCGTGGCCATGATTTCTTTGACCTTGGCAATCGCACTGGGGGTCAGAACGGGTGCTGCGGTTTTGGGCTGGGCACTGGGCTGAACGTCATGCTGAACTTCGTGCTGAGCTCCGGGTGTGGTGGTGGTTGCCATCTGTCTATCTCCTTGTGATTGCTTATTATAGCAGAGCTTGCAGCCGGCTCGGCAAGGCTTCTCCGGAGCCAGTAATCCTTGTTGTACCTGATACTTAGATGCTTTGGGTAGACAATAAGTCGCTGCCCTCTTGCCAATGGGTCTATAATCATGCCAAGTAGGGGCCCGTACCCGAACGCCAGCGATACCACGAAGTTCCGCTGGGGCGAAGCATAGCGACTTCGGGAATTGGCTCGATCTCAGCTCCGAGGTGGCGCATGACTCCTATGTTCGCACTGCTGGTCGCGTGGGGTATTTTGACGGGGGTCCTCATTATCCTCCTGATCTACAAGAGCACTCTCAGCATGCACGAGGACGATTCCATCTTCCTGCATGAAACCGAATCGCAGATGCATAAGGACCAAACGGAAGTCCTGGTCAAGATGAAAAAGATCACCCCGATCGTCAGGGTGCTGGGCGCCTTGTCGGGGGTCATGATCCTGGTGATTGCGGGATTGTTCATTTATCAAGGACTGAACATCGCGACCACGCCGCAGTAAGCCGGAGGCTCGCGGATTCGCGGGCATCCTTGCCAACCCGAGCTTGGGGAGAACTCCGCAAGAGCAGCGCGCAGTGTTGCCGCCAACAACCGCGTCTGCCCCGTTGGTCAGGCCGCCTTCTGCTTCAGATTCCTGATGTCGTCGAGCAACACTTTCTCGTGGCCTTCCGGATTCACCTTTTCGTACACCTTGCGGATCACGCCGGTGGGATCAACCACGAAACTGGTGCGCTCCCAGAACTTCATCCCTTTCCATTCCGCCTGGCCGATGCCGAGCAACTTCATCAGATTGGAGTTGGTGTCGGAGAGCAGGTCGATGGTAAAGGCGAACTTGTGGGAGAAGTTCTTGTGCGAGGTGACGTCGTCGGCGCTGACGCCAACGACTTTGATTCCGGCAGCGTCGAAATCGCCTTTGGTCGCGGTAAACGACTTGCCCTGGATGGTGCAGCCGGGCGTGTCGTCTTTCGGATAGAAATAAACGACCAGCCAACTTCCGGCGAAGTCGGAAAGCTTGGTGATCTTGCCGTCCTGGTTAGGCAGCGAAAAATTCGGAAAAGGATTGCCGGCAGCGAGCATGGGTAGAGTTCCTTTCTAGAGTTGTGATCTGCAATTGTACGAGCGTCTCTTCTGTGTGACCCCTGTGCCCCGGTGGTTCATGCTTCTAGTTCCTCACCACAGGGAACACGGAGGTCACAGGGGAAGAGCTAATTTCAGGCGGCCTGCATTGCTTTCCTGGCGCGTTCGCTCATCTCTTTCGGAGATACATCTTCCTTGTGAGTGGCGATGCCCCAGAGATGACCGAACGGGTCCTGGATGAAACCGGAGCGATCTCCGTAGAACTGGTCCGCGACCGGCTTCAGGATTTTCGCTCCCTCAGTGGCCGCTTTGGCGATTACTTTGTCGCAATCGG
>DATFZT010000226.1:0-27086 GCA_035314185.1 Terriglobales bacterium | reverse complement strand
TTGGCAGCTCACCCGGCAAGAAAGCCGGCCTGATCGCCTTTTCCTTTGCGTTGCCTGAAACCACGACCGTGGTCGAAGCCACCGGAATGATCGCCTGGCAGGATTCGCGCCGTCGTGCGGGCATTCAATTTGCGACGCTCTCCGATGCCGCGCACCAGAGCCTGAAAGAATGGTTGCGTTTGCAAAGCGGAGAGAAACACGATCCGCCCATCCGCTGCTCTCTGATGGGGCTCAGTTTTGGTGGATGCTTCTTGCGAACCCAGTCTCCCTTTCCCGCCCAAACGCGGGTCGAGTTGCTGCTCCGAGCCGCCGATTGTTCGGTCAAGACGGCAGGAAAAGTACGGGTCATGGATCCCGAACTCGGCATGGGGGTCGAGTTCCTGGCCCGGACGCTCCAGCACCGACGACGATTGGAACAGTTGATCCAGCAAGTGGCTGCCAGTCCAGACGCCATTGCCGAGGTGCTGGTTGAGCCGGAAGGACTCGATTGGGACGATGGCGCCGCCGATCCATCGGCAGGAGACACGCCCTCGCCGGAGGAGGACGGGGAACACGATCCTCTTCTGGAATTGTTCCGCACCTGGGCCACCGTTACCAAGGAACAGTTTCTTCTTGAACTGGAAAAACACAAGTTGGTGCCCGGAAGCGCGTCGGAACTCAGCGCGACCGATCCTATCGTTCATCAACGCCGCGAACCAAGAATAGACGTGTCGCGGCCGGTAGAAGTGCGGAGCGAGCACCATCCGGTATCAGTTTCCAAGACAACTTCCTTGATCGACGTCAGTCATTTCGGCGCGCGTGTCGGCGGCGTTGCCTTCCATTTGAAGGCCGGAGAAATCGTTCATCTGGTCTCAGACGGGGTCGAAGCACGGTTTCAAGTCATTTGGGTGGGAGAGCCGGGCACTTCGCAAGAAGGCCAAATTGGCTTGCAAAGCATGAAAACGGACAAGTGACGGCCGCGATTTTGCCACCACTACTGGCGGACAGCTTTAGCCCAAGTTTCGAAGATGTACCAATTCTGGCTGAGTTTACGATACGAGTAGCGCTTATCGCCCGCTTCCTCGACCTGACTGTGGTCACGTTGCTCCACACAGGGAAGAAACGTCTGGTCACGGCCTCCGAAGTGAATGCAGTGCACAAATCCTTTCGTTGTATCTCCAGCAACGAAATCCGTGGCAGCAATGAAGTAGACGTTCCCGACTTTATCTTTATCTAATCCGCTCAGGTGAACCTCGTGGAACAGTCGTTGGTATTCGGTCCACTTTTCGCGGGTAATTTCCTTCTTAGACTTTGGTCTCGCCCAACCCCAGTTGTTCTCAAGCCTCGCAAAATCGCCCGTGATCCTGATTCCACCCGCGTCTTCCTGTGACATGCGATCCAGCGTATCGAGTTCGTAGCGGTGACTCTGGAATTGACTCGTGAGGGCTGTGTCAGAGGGAGCTTCGCATGACCAGGTGAGAAACATGAGCAGGAAAAAGAGCGAGACGACGCCGAGTAACAGGAGGCCCAGTATTTTTGACGCAGCGAGGCCGACTCTGGCCAGATCGCCGCGAACGACTGTTTGGCCGTTGATTCCAATAACGGAGATCTGTTGTGGCATGGCGGATTCTTCGACAAATCTGCTCATCAACCTTAACGAGATGTTTGTCGATGTGACTAGAGAGAGGTATCCGAGCGGTGAAACGGGGATTCGTTGCCAACTATCTTTTTTTGTAGCCAAGAATCGATTGTTGATGTGACGGCGAGATTATGACAACAGTCTGCGTAGTTCCTTGTCGGCTACAAACCCCTCCAAGAATTCTTTCTCGTCAGCGTCCCCGCCGCTTTTCGGAGCCGGTCTCGCCGATCACAAGGTGCAGTGATGGATATCACATCGGGCTTGCCCGGTAGTCCTTAGAATCACCGACAGTAAAATCGCCCGGTATTCCGCAGTGAGACAGGTCCTGCTTCCGGTTAACGGTGACAATCATGGCAACTACGCTCATACCGCCTCAGACACCGCCCCAGACGCCGGCTCCAGCGCCGGCCCCTCTGAAGGCTAACCTTGTTGTTTCTGGCGCCTTCATCATCATCGCAGCGATTGCCGCCGTCGTGATTCTTAGGATTCCTGCTCTGTCGTCTCCGTGGCCGCAAGGCTACGATCCGACCGGGCATTGGTGGCTTTCGACGATCCTGGCGGCGCTACCTATTGTTGTGTTGCTGGGCAGCCTCGCGCTGGGACACATTAAGGCGCACTACGCAGCCCTTGCCGGTCTGGCGGCAGCATTGCTCACCGCCATCTTTGCCTTCCATATGCCCGCTCGTCTGGCCGGAGCGACGGCGGTCTATGGCGCCGGTTATGGACTGTTCCCGATCGGCTGGATCGTGCTGAACGTCATCTTCATGTACCGGATGACGCTGCAGACCGGCCGCTTCAAGGTTTTGCAGGAAAGCATGACGGGCATCACCCAGGACACGCGCCTGCAACTGCTGCTAATCGCCTTTTCCTTTGGCGCATTCTTTGAGGGCGCATCCGGGTTCGGAACGCCGGTCGCGGTGACCGCAGCGCTTCTGATTGGCCTGGGCTTCAAGCCGTTGCAAGCCTCAGGCTTGTCGTTGATCGCCAACACGGCGCCGGTGGCCTTTGGTGCGCTCGGCACGCCAATCATTGCCCTGGCCGCGGTTACCGGTTATAGCGAGGTTGTTCTGGGCGCACAGGTCGGCCGCATCCTGCCATTCTTCTCCGTGCTCGTGCCCTTCTGGCTGGTGTGGGCGTATGCAGGATTCAAAGGGATGAAGGAAATCTGGCCGGCCGTTGCGGTGGCTGGGGTGAGCTTCGCGATCCCGCAATACCTGGTTTCGAATTTCCACGGGCCGTGGCTGACGGACATCATTGCCGCCATCGTCTCGATGGTGTGCCTTATCCTGTTCTTGAAGATATGGTGTCCGAAAACGATTTGGGGACACGAGGGAAACCAGGGAGGTGAGGAGCGCGCCGCTCGCGGTCACCACGGTTACAGCCGCGCCGAGGTCGCTCGCGCATGGGTACCCTGGCTGGTGCTCAGCGTATTCGTTTTCTGCTGGGGCACGTTCACCGGCAAGAAGATTATGAATACTCCGGAAAAGGTGTTCACCTCAATGAGCGCCTGGTCGACGGCGCCAAGTAAGATCACCAACCCGCAGTTTTCCGTGACCGGTCTTAACAAGCTTTCCCAACGCATGCCCCCGGTGGTGGTGAAACCTACACCCGAGAGCGCAGTGTTCGGCTTCAACTGGCTTTCCGCCACGGGGACGGGGATCCTGTTGGCGGCGACGATCTCCGGCTTCATCATGGGCCTCTCGCTCCCGCAGATCGTTGTCACCTGGTGGCAAACCGTGTGGCACATCCGGTTCTCGCTCATGACGATCGCTGCCATGCTCGCGCTGGGCATCCTCACCCGCTACTCAGGTATGGATGCCACCATGGGCCTGGCGTTCGCGCGAACGGGGGTGATGTATCCGTTCTTCGGAACCCTGCTCGGGTGGCTGGGCGTGGCCCTGACCGGTTCGGACACCTCGTCCAACGTGTTGTTCGGCAGCCTGCAGAAGATCTCCGCACAGCAGATCGGGCTCTCTCCGGTCCTGATGGGCGCGGCCAACAGTGCGGGTGGAGTGATGGGCAAAATGATCGATGCACAAAGCATCGTCGTGGCCAGCACTGCCACCGAGTGGTACGGACACGAGGGCGACATCTTGCGTTACGTGTTCTTTCACAGCATTGCGCTCGCGGCTTTGGTGGGAATCATGGTGACCCTCCAAGCCTATGTATTTCCGTTTACCCGTCTGGTGGCGCGGTAAGAAGGTGCAATAAGAAGTGGAGTGAAAAGTGCGACTCGCGAAAGGCATGACGTATGGATGCCGTCTTTGAAACCTTCAAACTCCGCGCCGAAGCGGTGAGCGCCGAGGTCCACCGCTTTCCTCATAAGCACGAAGCTCTGGCCTTCATACTCAACTATCTGAACGATGCCGGAGTACGCGATGTGCCCGAGGCGTATGCCGTGTGGGCGTCGTGTCCTTTTCTCGAGGGGCTCGACCAGCAGCAAATTTCCACCCAGGTGCCCGGCTTGATTTTCGCTGTGAATCGCGAAGTTTCCGCCCTGGCGAAAGTTGGCATCAGCCAACTCGACTGGGCCATCGCGAACACCGGAAGCCTGGTTCAGGACGCCGCACCCGTCGACCGGCGGCTGGTTTCCACGCTTCCTTTGATTCATATGGCGCTGGTCCGTAGCGATCGCCTCGTCCCTGACCTGCCGGCGGTTCTCACCAAGATCCGGCCGGAGCAGACGAATTACATTTCTTTCATCACCGGGCCCAGCCGGACGGCGGATATCGAACGCGTCCTCACCATCGGCGTGCATGGTCCAGAGAAGCTCGTCATCATCTTCTTCGATCCGTCAGGAAGCGTGAACTGATGGAAACCAAATTTCGCGAGTCCATCGTCAACGCGGTAAACAACCCGAACCTCACCGGAGCTCTCGGACGATTTTCTGAAGCCTATCGGATCAGCCGACAGAAAGCGTATGAGGGTTACGATTTCGAAGCGTTGCGGACGCAAATTGCCGAGCGAAAATCCTACGCGGCGTCGCATCTCGATGAACTTGCCGACCTGTTCACTAAGAACGCCGAAGCCCGCGGGACGAAAGTGTTCCGTACCAACGATCCCGCCAAGGTGCGCGAGTACATCCTGAATCTCGCACGCGAGAACGGCGTCAAGAGCGTAGTGAAATCGAAGTCGATGGCCTCGGAGGAAATTCATCTCAATAAGCATCTTGAACTCGCCGGCATCGAGGTGGGCGAAACCGATCTGGGGGAGTGGATTATTCAACTGGCGGGCCAAACGCCGTCGCACATGGTCATGCCTGCCATTCACATGACCAAAGAAGAAGTTGCCACGGTTTTCAACGAACAGGTTGAGGAAGGCCAGAAGCCGGACATTCCGAAACTGGTGAAGTTTGCCCGGGGAAAACTGCGCACCAAATTTCTCGGCGCTCAAATGGGCATCACTGGAGCGAACATCGCAGTAGCGGAAACCGGAACGCTCGTCATCGTTACCAATGAAGGCAATGCCCGTCTGGTGACCACGCTGCCGAAGATCCACGTAGCCATCGTCGGCCTCGAGAAACTGATGGAGAAGTTCGACGACGTTGTGCCCGTCCTGACCGCTCTTCCCAAGAGCGCCACGGCGCAGTTGATGACCAGCTACGTCTCCATGATCAGCGGCCCCGTGCCCAACACCGACGGGACGCTAAAACAACTGCACGTCATCCTGATGGACAACCGGCGGACCGAAATGTCGCAGGATCCGAAGTTCAAGCAGGCAATGCAATGCATTCGCTGTGCTTCATGCCTGAACGTCTGCCCGGTCTTTCGCCTGGTCGGCGGCCACGTGTTCGGCAAAATCTATACTGGCGGAATCGGCACAATCCTTACCGCCTGGTTCGATGCGCTCAAGGCATCGGACGACATCCAGAGCCTGTGCATTCAGTGTGGCAACTGTGTTGAAGTGTGTCCCGGCAAGATCGATATCCCCGGGTTGATTCTCGAATTGCGGCGTCGCCTCGCGGTGGAACAAGGGCAACCGTTTGCGCAGAAGGCGATCTTCTCGGTGGTCAACAACCGCAAGCTCTTCCACTCCATGCTGCGCGCGGCGTACGTGATGCAGAAGCCACTGCAAAAGGGCAACTTCATTCGTCACCTGCCGTTTTTCCTTTCGGACATGACTGCATTCCGCAGCCTGCCCGCGATCGCCGAGGCTCCGCTCCGCGATACGATCAAAAAAATCAAGCAACCGGGCTCCAAGAATAAAGACAAGAATAAGGAGAAGATTGCGTTCTTTGCGGGCTGCCTGATCGATTTCGCGTATCCCGAGATGGGCGAGGCGCTGGTGAAGATCATGAATAAAGCTGGCATCGAGGTCATATTCCCCGAAGGTCAGACCTGTTGCGGCGCGCCGGCCCGCTATAGCGGAGCATACGAAGTGGCCGCGCAGAACGCGAATGACAACATCAACGCCCTGCTGGCGGACGATGTCACTTATGTAGTGTCGGCATGCCCTACCTGCACCGTAGCGCTGAAGCATGACTTCATCAGTACCTTCGACAGCCTGGGACAGACCGACTCGCTGCCGCGGGCACGCCAACTGGCGGATAAGGTCATCGACTTCTCCAGCCTGGTCAAGAAACTGGTGGATGAAGGCCGTCTGAAATTCAGAGAAGGGCAGCAGTTAGGCAAGATCACCTATCACGACTCCTGCCATTTGAAGCGCACGCTGCACGCCAGCCAGGAGCCGCGGCAACTGCTCACCCAGGCCGGTTACGAAATCGCGGAAATGTACGAGGCGGATATGTGCTGCGGCATGGGCGGATCGTATTCGCTGAAACTGCCGGAAATTTCGGCGCCCATCCTGGAGCGCAAGCTGGTCAATATAAAGAAGAGCGGCGCGCCCCTCGCGGTCATGGATTGTCCCGGCTGTGTGATGCAGATCCGCGGCGGCCTCGACAAGCAGAACTCAAACATAAGAGTTGAACACACGGCACAGCGCCTGGCCCACGAACTGGAATAGAGCGCAGTTTGGGCGCCCGAGACTCCGTCCGCCAAATCGTCCCAAAATGCCAGCGATTTAATGCTTATTCAGATCATTCTAAAGATGATAGGAATCCCGGCGTGCGGATTAGATTGACTTGCGCGTGGGGCCGATCTAACATCTGCCGAATTGTCTGGCGCCGCGCCATTGCAGGGTCGAACCTTCGGCCGCTACCAACTCCGGGAGTTGGTGGCGGTGAGCGGCATGGGTGTGGTTTACCGTGCCTGGGACCCCACGCTGGCGTGCGTTGTCGCCATCAAACTGGTTAGCGAAAACACCATTCCCGACGAGACCGCCCGCCGCCAACTCTATACCGAAGCCCGAATTGCTTCATCTCTGAACCATGCCAATATATGCCGGATCAAAGATGTAATAGAAGAATCGGGCCAAGCCGGCATTGTCATGGAGTTTGTCGAGGGGCAGGTTCTCACCAACGCCATCCCCGCCAATGTCGGGCTTCCATTCGATCTGGTGGTCGAGTATGGCATCCAGATCGCGGACGCTATTTGTCACGCGCACGAAAATGACGTCATCCACCGCGATCTCAAGAGCGGCAATGTGATGCTCAATCGCGACGGCCAGATAAAACTGCTGGATTTCGGCCTGTCGAAGATACAACGCCGCAGCGAGATTCCCAGCTCCCTCCAGAATCCGGATACCAAGGACAGTTCAGACACAATCGTGGGAACCCCGCCCTACTGGCCTCCAGAAGTGCTGAAACACCGTCCGAGCGATACCCGCAGCGACATTTGGAGCTTTGGTGTGTTGCTGTACGAAATGGCTAGCGGGCAAATGCCGTTCAAAGGGGCCACCATGTTTGAGCTAGGCTCCGCGATCCTGCAAGGCTCCCCTTTGCCGCTGCCCGAACACGTGCCGGAGCCGCTCTCGAGAATCACCTACCGCTGCTTGCGCAAGGATATGGGCCAGCGTTATCAGCATGTCAGCGAAATAAAAGCTGCGCTTGAGGCAATCGAACCGAACGCCGATCATCGCTCTCCGCGACCGACAGCTGGCGTGAGAGCGCCACTGCCCGCGATCCGCTCGGTTGCCGTGTTGCCGCTGGAGAATCTTTCGGGCGCTCCCGAGCAGGAATATTTTGCCGATGGCCTGACCGAGTCGCTGATTACTGCCCTGGCGAAAGTCCCGGGGTTACGCGTTATTTCGCGCACTTCGATCATGCAATACAAACATGCCCCAAAAACGCTCCCTCAGATCGCGCGCGAATTGGGCGTGGATGCCATCGTGGAGGGCTCGGTGCGCCGCGATGGCGATCGAGTACGCATCACCGCGGAGTTGATCGAGGCCCGCACCGATCAGCACCTCTGGACGGAAACCTACGACCGGGACCTCAGCGACATCCTGAACTTGCAGTCGCAAGTGGCGGCTGCCATCGCCAGTGAAATAAGAGCCAAGCTAAGCCCTTCCAGTCGATCGTTGTCGGAAGGGGCTTCCCTGTCGAGCAGGTCTGCGGTCGATCCTTCGCTCGATCCTGCGCTCTTGGAGACGACAAGCCCCGCCGCCGAGATCAAACCATCTGCTTCGATCAATCCTCTGGCGTACGACCTCTACTTGAAGGGCCGGCATTTTTGGAACAACCGGGTAACGGACGAAGATTTCCGGAAGGCCGTGGAGCACTACCAGCGCGCGCTTGAGATTGATCCACAATCCGCGCTGACCTATGCGGGGTTGGCCCACTGTTCTCTTTTGATGGGAACGGGCGAATATGGCCTCAGGGCGCCTTCCGAGATGATGGAGAAAGCGAAGCTGGCCGCGCTCAAAGCTTTGAGCATTGACGACTCGATTGCGGAAGCGCACTTGGCGCTGGCGATGGTGAAGTTTCGCTTTGATTGGGATTGGGAGGGCGCGGAAAAGGAGTTTCAGCGAGCCATTGAACTCGATCCCGGCTACTCTCATGCGCACTCCTGGTATTCGGCTTACCTGGCGGTGCTGGCGCGCTTCGATGAAGCTTTCGTCGAGGCGAAGCTGGCACGGCAGCTTAGCCCCTTCTCGCCGGTGGCGCACTTTAGCCTGGGGCTGTTGCTTTATCTCTCCAGCCAGAATGAGGAGGCAATCGAGCAGCTTCGCGACACCGTGGCCATGGACGCCAAGTTTCCGCTTTCTCACGTTGTCCTGGGGCTGACGTTTGAGCGAAAAGGCAGATTTGATGAAGCCATCGCCGAATTCAAGCAAGCCTTGGCGGTCGGAGGCGCACGACCTCTCTGGTCAGGGTTCCTGGGACAGGTGTATGCGCTTGCGGGGAAGACCGAAGACGCAGCAGAGATCCTGCCCGAGCTGTCCGCCGCAGCGAAGAACCACTACGTGCCGGCCGTCGCTTTTGCCGTCGTGTACGCCGGCTTGGGTAAGACCGACGAAGCGTTTCATTGGTTGACCAAAGCCGTCGAGGAACGCGACGGGCTGTTGATCTACGTCAAAGTCGGATCGATTTTCGACAGCTTGCGGCCGGATCCTCGCTTCTCGGCGATTCTGACCCAAGTGGGCTTGCAAAGAGATCCTGGGCTCGACGTCGTCCATCCTCCGCCCGGGCCTATTCTAAAGCCTCCTCGACCGCCGAGCCCGTTTCGGTCAAAACTGTTTCTCGGGATCGCCGCCGCGGTTTCCGCCGCGCTCGTAGCGTATATCCTTATCTCGCCCTCGCCAGCAAAGCTGATCCTGGCCGTCCAGCCGTTCAAGACCCTCGGTGGTGACCCGGATGCTCGCCGGCTTGCGGAGATTGCGAGAGAAGAGATCTTTACGCGATTGAGCGAACTTCACCCCTCAAAGCTGGGGGTGGTTGAGCTAACCGACGCCGATTCCGAACTGGGTTTTAAGCAAGTTTGCGAGGCTCACAAACCAAGCTACATTCTGGCCGGTGCCGTTCATCGCGACGGCAATCAATTGGCCATGACCGATCAACTGGTGTCATGCAAAGACCAGACCGGCATGGTGGGCGACCGACATGCCATGAATCCCGAGGGGTCAGGCATGGGTCCGGTTGTGGACGACATCGTTCAGAAGATATTGGCCGCACTCCCCAAGGACGTACAACCCGCGCATCAAGTGAACCCCAAAGCATATGAGGCTTACTTGCAAGGGCGCTTTGAGTGGAATCTGCGCACTACACAAAGCCTGATGCGTGCCATTTCTTACTTTCAACAGGCAATCGAATACGACGCGTCTTACGCGCCGTCTTATGCCGGCTTGGCAGACTGTTACGCTCTGTTGGGGACAGTACCCAATACTGCTCTGCCGCCAAGCGAAGCCTTTCCGAAGGCGAAGGCCAATGCTTTGAAAGCGCTCGCATTGGACAGAGACCTGGCAGAGGCTCATGTTTCGCTGGGATACTCCGCTCTGGTCTACGATCGGAACTACCCGGAAGCCGAAAAGGAGTTCCTCAGGGCCATCAAATTACGGCCCGATTACGCAACCGCACATCAGTATTACGCCTACTATCTAACTGCCAAGGGAGACTTAGAACAGGCGATCGCCGAGCGAAAGCGCGCCGTTTCGATTGAACCCATGTCTCCTTTGCTTAACGCCGCGCTGGGAGAGGCGTACTATGAGGCGCATCGGTTTAGCGAGAGCATCGGATCCTACCAGGCAGCTCTCTCGATTGATCCGCACTATGGAGTGGCGATAATCCAAATCGGCCGTAACTACGAGCAAATGGGAATGTATCCGCAGGCGCAGCAGGCCTATCAGTCAATTCTGGCGTTCGCGCCGCACGACCCGGCCCTGCTCGCACTCCTGGGGCACCTCTACGCGGTCTCCGGGAAGACCGAGGCAGCACGCGATATCATTTCGCAGTTACAGAAACTGAGCGGAGAGAGATACGTCCCGAGTCTCTACATGGCCATGATCTACATAGGCCTTGACGATAAGAACCAGGCATTCACCTGGCTCGACAAGGCCTACGAAGAGCGTTGTGAATACCTGGTTTATCTGCCCACGGACCCGATGGCAGATCCGCTGCGGAACGATCCCAGGTTTCCCGTGTTGCTGGAACGCCTGGGGCTGAAGAAATGAAAGGGCGCAGAGTGACGGAGATTGTGGTGAGCCGGTTAGCAGAGCCGACTGTGGTTGCACCGTTATGAAGTGGCATGACTACGTCCTCGTCGGACTCGCGCTGTTCTGTCTGTTCGGCATAGGCTACAGCTGGGTCTGGTGGTTTATGACGGGGAGGCACCAGCCGGGGAAGCGTACCGGAAGAGCGGTGTCGGCGCTAGCATACAACACTTTGCTGCCGCTGCTCCTTCTAGGATTTCTCCCCATGTGTGACGTCCCGCGCAGTTATGCGTTGATTGGACTCCCTTTCGCTGCTGTCGGCTTGCTCCTGGCACTGATGGGACAGGGAAAGCTCCGACGGCTGCTGACCGCGTACGCCTTGGTGTGCTATCTGATGTTTGTTGCGGTGATTCCAACCTCTCCTCCTCGCGGGAGGGCGAGGCTGAGTCAAGCCTACGCCGAGCAAACCGGCGAACAAAAGGGGTGCCGGCCAGGTGGGCAGTGAGAGGCCATAACTTAAGTGGTTGGCGAGCGCGTTAGCACCTTATGGTTTTGAAGCGCGGGAACCTATCAAAGCGGATCAGCAGCCGCAGGAATTTGAATCCGCTGGAGTTTGGTCCGCAATCCCTCGCGGCTGATCCCAAGAATCTCGGCGGCGCGCGTACGATTTCCTCCCGTGTGTTCGAGCACGGACAGGATCAGTTGTTTTTCCATCTCCTGCAGCGACATCGGAGCGACGGGCGCCACTGGCGACGGGACCGATGACTGGCCATTGACACGATTGCGAATTCTTTCATTCAACAAGTCGGCGCCGCATGGGACATCCGCGGCCGCGAGTGCCGCCAGCCTGGCCATTTCACTTTCGAGTTCCCGTACATTTCCCGGAAAATTGTAGGCTGCCAACGCCGATAAACACTCCTCCGTCAAACGCGGTACCGGCCGGCCAAAGCGGGTCGCCGCGGCTCGAACAAAATGTTCGGCCAGCAACCGAGTGTCGTGGGGCCGCTCGCGCAATGGTGGCAAACGAAGCGTGATGGCCGACAGGCGGAAGAACAGATCGGCCCGGAATCTACCGGCCGTCACTTCGCTCTCCAGATCGCGGTTGGTCGCGGCGATGAACCGAACATCCACCTGCTCCGTCCGGGAGTTGCCCAGCCGCGTAAACTCGCCCGACTGCAGGACGCGAAGCAGATGAGGCTGCAGATCGAGCGGGAGATCGCCGATCTCATCCAGAAAAAGTGTGCCACGATGCGCGGCGCCGATAAAACCGACACGATCGCGATTGGCGCCGGTGAATGCGCCCTGCACGAATCCGAAGAGTTCAGAGCCAATGAGCGTTGCCGGAATAGCACCGCAATTCAAGGCGATAAAGGGTCCTTTCACCCGCGTGCTATGGCGATAGACAGCCCGAGCGATCAATTCCTTCCCGGTTCCCGTTTCTCCCTCGATCAGAACCGGCAGATCGGTGGTCGCGATCTGGTGTACGGTTTGCAAGACGCGAGCCATTCCGGGGTCAGCAGTCAATATTCCGTCGGATTGGCCGTGAGCGTATTCCAAAGCCTCCGCGCGGCGCTGCGCCTGGCTCATCGCCACTGCAGCGCGCAGTCGTGGCGCTGCCAGCGCGCACACTTCATCCAGCAAGTCGCGTTGCTCTTCCGTAAAACAATTGGTGACCTCGCGATTTTCCAGATAGATCAACGCGAACGCTTCATCGCTGGCCACCAGCGGCGCGCACAAAACCGATCGAAGTGAGAGTTGCCGAATGCTCGGCTGCTTGCTGTAAGGCTCGGTCGTGGAGGCGTCGCCGATCAGCACCGCTCTTCCGCTTTCCATCACTGATCGGGCAATCGAGCGGCTGACCGCTTCTTCCGCTCGGGATAGCGCCTCACTGCGAAAATTCCGTGCCGCTGTCGCCCGGAACTCTCCCGCCTCACGCACGACTACGAATCCCCGATCGGCTCCCAGTCCTTCTATGAGTGTGTCGAGAAGCCCAGAAAGCAGTTCACCGTACTCGCCCTCCTTTAGTAACGCTCGCGACACTCGATAGAGGAGGCCCAGCTGTTCGGCGGAAGGATTCTCTCGATTCAAAGTCATGCCAAGTCCTGCACTCGGGAAATATAGCACCAACATGGTTCACCGGGACCCTCCGTCTACTGGCCCTCCACTGCCAGGATCTGTGGCAGCCCATCTGCACAGTGCCATCTCGAAGATGTCTTGGGGTGTGGTTCACAAGGGGGAAAACAATGAAAAACAAGGTGCTTGCGGTTCAGACAGTTTTGGAGATGACAGAAAACCGGGCCAAGGGGCGCCAGCTTTCCGGGCACTCCTGCTTGGGAGCAGGTGCGCTCATGCGAAAGACCTTACTCATGCTTTGCGTCCTGGCAACGACCTTCGCTTCGGGGGCACAAACCGATCAAGCATCCTGGACGAATTTAAGCGCCTTGCAGGCGGGACAGAGGATTCAAGTCGTCGACATGAACTCGAAGAAACATTCCGGAACCTTCGTGAATGTCTCGGACACCGCGATCTCGTACCAGGAGACCGGCGGCGAACAGACGATCCAGAAGCAAGACGTTCGCAGTGTGAAACTCATGGAAAGCAAACACCGGGTGCGCAACACCCTCGTCGGACTAGGGTTGGGCGGCGGTGTGGGAGCCGGTGTGGGAGCCGGGATAGGCGCAGCGACATTCCACTCATGCTCATCGCAAAGCTTCTGCATTCAACCTGTTGGTAAAGGCGGGTCGGCCGGGATCGCCGCGGTGATCGGTTTCGCGGGGGGCGCGGCGGTCGGCGCGGTCGTCGGAGCACTGTTGCCCAGCCACAGCACGATTTACCGCGTGACTTCGCACTAGCTGGCTTCGGATCACTAACTCGTTACGAAGGGCTCTTCGCTCGTTCATTCTTAAGTAAGTGTGGAGTAACTCGATCCTCGGCTTCAAAATTAAAGTTCAGGAGAACTATCATGAGACGCAACATTGCACGAACAATATTAGTGATCGTTTCTATCGGGGCGATTTGGGCCGCCATGGGCGTTCCGGCCTCAGCCCAGGATTTCCCTGGTATCGGCACGGTGATGACGTACAACGTGAACGAAGGCACCGATTTCCTGCAGGTGGTGGGCGCTCAAAACCTGCAACAATTCCTGCTCGGGGTCGGCGAGGTACTTACGCAGGTCCAAGGCACCAATCCTCCAGAACGGATGCAGGCGATTGCAAGGCAGATCCTCGACGCCCAGCCGGAGCTGATAAGCCTGCAGGAAGTCGATCAGTGGTCCACTGGAACCTTCGACCCGATTGCAGGCACGTGCGGAACCATGACGATGCAATACGACATGTTGCAGGAGCTCCTCAGTGCCTTGGCCGCACAGGGCGGGCACTACGAAGTTGCCGTGCAAGTCACGCAGAATGCATTTCCACCCACACCGGGACTGATTCCGCCCGCGACTTACATTTGTGTTGCCGTGACGGATTACAACGTTGTCCTGGCCCGCACGGATCTTCCTTCCTGGATCTTTCAGTGGAGTAACCCGCAATCGGGACAATTTGTGAATGAACTCGTTCTGCCAACTCCGGTTGGCCCATTTCCGTATCCAAGAGCGTGGGCCTCGGTCGATGCCCAGTTCTTCGGACACTCTTTCCACTACATCAACACCCATCTTGAGTCCTTTGACGCGACTGTCCGGGAATTGCAAGGTGGTGAATTACGTGCAGGTTCGGCGAATACCACCTTACCGTTGATTATCGCGATGGATTCAAACGCGCAGGCGTTTCCTCTGCCACAAGATCCAACCTATGTGGATTTTATGTCTGCCGGCTATAACGACGTTTGGTCCAGGCTGTTTCCCAAGCGCGCGGGGTTAACGTGTTGTCAGGACGAAGCGGACAACAATCCCGTCTCGCAACTGTATCAGCGAATCGACCTGGTACTAACACATGGCAAAGTAACTCCGTGGGCAGCCGCGTTGATTGGCAACAATCCGCGAAGCCGGCTGGCCGACGGACTCTGGCCCTCGGATCACGCCGCATTAGTGGCAGGTGTGGCCGTGGGGAATTAGGCACACGCCCAACCGCCTTGCAGTCGGTCGACTGCGACTGTCGACAGGCTGCAAGGCGCGGTTGGCCTACAGCGGAATCTTAAGCCGGTCGAGCTAAGCGTTGCCTCAGAGTCTCGCTGTCCAATTCGCCTTCCCAGCGCGCCAGGACCAGCGTCGCCACTCCGTTCCCGATCATGTTGACCAAGGCTCTGAACATACTCAGGAAGCGGTCAATGCCGAGAATCAACGCCATGCCTGCGACGGGAATAGTTGGAATTACAGACAGGGTGGCCACGAGCGCAATGAAGGATGCGCCTTGCACGCCGCTAGCGCCCTTGGAGGTGAGAACCGCTACCGAGAGAATGGAAAGTTGCTGGATCAGACTCAGGTGAGTATTGGTGGCCTGCGCCACGAACAAAGCGGCCATGGTCATATAAAGACTGGTTCCATCCGTGTTAAAAGTAAATCCGGTCGGGACCACCAGTCCAACCAGCGATTTGGAGCAGCCGAGTTTCTCAAGCTTGGCCATCAGATTCGGGATCGCGACCTCCGACGAACTGACGGCCAACACCACCAGGATCTCTTCCTTGATGTATGCCAGAAATCGAAAAATATTAAAGCTGGCGGCCCAGGCAATGGCGCCGAGTACGATTACCACAAAGAGCACGGAGGTGAGCCAGAATGTTCCGATGAGCTTGACGAGCGGACCGAGTGAGGCCAGTCCGAACTTGCCCACCGTGTACGCCATGGCGCCGAAAGCTCCAACTGGCGCGAATCTCATCAAAATCCGCGTCACATCGAACACGACATGAGTCACGGATTCGATGAGGTCGACCAGTGGCTTGGCTCGTGCCCCGGCGGCCGACAACGCAAACCCGAACAGTAAGGCCACGAAAACAACTTCCAGAATGTCGCCCTTGGCGAAGGCGTCGAACACCGTCGTCGGGATGATGTGGATCAAAAATTCAGTGACGTTTTGCGCTTTGGCCTGGCCGGCATAATCGGCGACGGCCTTGGCGTCGAGAGTGGCGACGTTGACGTTAAAGCCGCTGCCTGGGCGCACGACATTGCCCACCAGGAGCCCGATCAGGAGCGCAATGGTAGAAACGACTTCGAAGTAAATGAGCGCCATGCCACCGAGGCGGCCAACCTTCTTCAGGTTCTCCATGCCGGCGATTCCGCTGACCACAGTGCAGAAGATGATCAGCGTAATGATCATCGAAATCACGCGGATGAAAGCATCGCCCAGCGGCTTCATGGCGACCGCGCGAGCAGGATCCACGTAGCCGAGCACAATGGCCAGGGCAATCGCCACCAGCACCTGCACCCAGAGTTCGCGGTAGAAGGGCGGTTTGCTGGACGCCGCCTCGGCATTTACGGGACCCGCCTGCGCGGGTGTAAGGGTCTCCATCGTTGGCCGTCTATCCTTAATGAGTAATTAGTTTCTCGTCGTTAATTCGGAGTCGGTTCCAGCGTGCGTACCAGCCACGGAATGATCACCTGCTTGAAGATGACCGGGTCGGGCCACACTTTGACCTGCCGCCCGAGATGACCGCCCGCCGGATTGATCCATGCCGTTTTCGGCGTATCGCCCTTGCTGAGGAGCAGGTAGATGTCGGAGATTGGAACCTGCGTGTCGAGCACTCCGGCGAGAATGAGCATGGGCGCCATCGGCTTGCCCAGCAGTCCTTGTTTGACGAGCGACATCTTTGGCAGGACTTCCGCCATCTCGTCCACCGTTTTCACGTTATCGAAAATCGCCATCAGTGCCGGGATCTGATCGAAGAGATATTCGCGGTTACCGATCAAGGAATTCATCAGAAAGTCTTTTTGAAAAAATGTGTCAGTCGGCGGTGATTGCGCGCTCGCTCCGCGCAAGCGCGCATGCTCTACGATGGCCATCTTCGTTGCCCAATACGCACCCCAACTCACGCCGTGCATGGCGACTCGGTTCTTATCGATCTCGGGCCGGGTGGCAATGTAATCGAGCACGCGCGAGAGCATGCGCTCGGCATTTTCACTGACTTTGATGGGACACTGCCCCGTGCCCGGACCATCCACGGCAAGGAATCCAACGCCGAACGGCAGGATCGCGCTGAAACTCTCAGACAAATCTTCTTTGCGGCTGTCCAGTCCATTCACGGCGAGCACGAGCGGCACCGGCCCGTTCGCATTCTTCGGCAAGCGCAGGTAGCCGATGATTTCTTTTCCTTCGAAGGGAATTTTCACGATCTCGAGCGGCGGATCCCAGAAGCGCGCGTGCGCCAGGAAAGCCTCGATGGCTTTTTCATACGACCGCTGCTTGCCTGGAGAGGCAGGAATGGGCCAGCGTCCAAAAGAGTAAAGCCGCCACGCGCGGATGTAGTCGGCATTCGCCTTAATCGGATCTGTCTTCTCCAGCGCCTTGGCTTCATTCATGTAGCGATCGGCCACTCCCATAAAACCCGCGGCCCACTCGTCTTTGTCGCGAGTATGGATGGAGGCGAAGGCCTCTTTCACGTCGCCCGGATCGAGTCCGATGAGCGGATACATTCCGTTCTCAGCGCGATGAATCGCCTCGGTTTTGATCTCATCGAGCGTGCGTTCGGCGCGCTGCTGCGAGAAGGAAGGAATGCTCAGCAAAATCAGAGCCAGAGTGATTGCTAACGAGAAACGCGACGAAGTTGTCAGTGGTGCGGGTTGATGATGCCGTAATAGCGTTGACACGGGATAAATTCCTTTCCAGTTGCAAAAAGATGGGGCCGGAGGGACGTCCGACCCCGATTTGCGAAAATTCGGGCGATCAGAAAGTAAGCTTCAGACCCAGTTGAACCGAACGCGGGCCTCCCGAACCCACGGCCGGGTTTGCAGCCGCTATATCGGGAGTGGCGCATCCGCAACCGAAGCCACCCGCGGAAGGGTCATTGAGACCGAAACCATTCTGGCCGCCGTATGGATTAGCGAAGTTGGGATGATTGAAGATGTTGAAGAACTCAGCCCGGAACTGGGCGCGGAAGCGCTCGCCAAAATGCCAGTTCTTCGCAACCGAGAAGTCCAGGTTTCTAAAACCAGAATCGGGGAAGGTATTGCGGCCCATGTTGCCGAAGGTCCCCAACGGCGGAGGAATCATGATCGAATTGCCGCTCTGGTAGCAACCGTGGAAGGCCAATGATTCCGTTGCCGCGCCAGGGGAGTTTCCATCGAGCGCGAGTGCCTTTGCGTTGCACGCGTTATCGCTTGTCGGTTGGGATGGAGCGTTGGTCCCGGGAAAGAACGGAATGCCTGTAGGAGTCGACTTGAAATCGTCCGGATTCCCATAAAAACTCCACCGGATGGGGGTATTGGCGGGAGGACTGACTGGGAGCGGACCGATGCCAGCCGCATCGGTTCCCTCATCCATCGGTCCCCAGTGTTGCGGACTTTGCAGGGTTACGATGGAGTTGAGCTCCCAGCCTTCAAGGGTCTGAGCGTAGCCCTTCCTGCCAGGAATGGCGTAGGTGAGCGAAAGCGTGAAGCGCTGGCGAACATCGAAGTCGCTGTTCGCGTATTCGGCGCCCGGGTTATAAGCGTTCTGCGGAAGTCCGGATCCGTAACCGAAATCCCAGTTTGCACCCACGTCATCGAGAGAGTGTGACCACGTGTAACCGGCTACCATGCTCAGGCCATGAAAATTTCTGGAGTTCAGCGTCACTTGCAGACCGTTGTAATTGGACCGATAGACGTTCGCCATGTTGAAGATGTTACTTAGATATGGAAACTGGGTGAATGGCCCCACCTCGGCCGCGACCTGGCAAGGCGCACCGTTGTTGAGGGTGTTATTGACGTCGTACACAGGTGGTCCGCCTGGCGTCTGATTCGGTATGAGATTTGCGTTGCAGGTGGCGATGTTCGTTTGCGGCCAGCCCGATCCTACCTTGGGCTGGTTAATGTCGCGAATGCCGGTCAAATTCTCACCGTGGTTCCCGACATAAGCCAATTCCAGTGTGAGGTTGGGCGTAAACGCGTGCTGCACACTTAGGGTCCAGTTCCAGACATAGGGCGTGGTCAGATTGCGGTCCACGGTCATGATGGGACATGGGCTGTTGAAACAATTGACTGTCGGGCTGCCGTAGAGTGGGCCCTGGTCCCAAGGCGCAGTATTGCCGCCGAGAAACACGGAAGTATTTCCAGTGGTAATCGTGCCGCCGGGAACGATCCCAGCAGTCGGAACACTGCCCGGTCCAAAGGCATTGTTGAAGGCGATGAACGACTGCCAGTTCACGGTTTCGTAAGTCAGTCCGCCGCCGCCGCGGATCACCGTCTGTCCCTTCCCAAATACATCCCACGCAAAACCCATACGTGGGCCGAAGTTGGCGTGATCGGAGTTATATAGGCTTGGGATCTGATTAGTGCCCGTTTTCACCTGCACTAAGCCCACGTTCGGGTCAAAATTTCCGAGCAGATTGTGTTCTTCCTGTGGAACCGAGCTAAATTCGTAACGCACGCCGAAATTCACCGTCAGGGTCTTGCTCGCGCGCCAGTCGTCCTGAACAAAGCCCGAATACGCCCAATTGTGCAGGTGCAAAGTGGGATTGCCCACCGTCACGGTGGCGCTGACCGGATAGCCTGCGAAAAAATCCTCCAGCGCTGTTGTGTTGAGAGTCTGCCCGGGACTCGCGGGGTTGGGAGTAAAGCCGCCGAGGAATTTGATACTTCCCCTCGCATTCCCGTAGGCTGCATTGGTGACCTGGTTGTAATGCAGTTCGCCGCCGAACTTGATGGAGTGTTTGCCGGCGGTGTAAGAAACGTGATCTATGAACTGCGTGATGGAGTCAGGTCCCTGGAATTTGGGCCATTTGAAGCCACCCAGTCCAGGGATGAACGCGCCGGCAAACCCGATGCGCGGCAGTCCGCCCGTGTTTGGACCCGAGACGCCGGTGTCGAGTCCGTAACTGGTCGCGGGCGTGTTGAGATCGCCCGGCAATGTCGGCTGGTAGAGGCGGTTATATCCGAAGCGCGCTTCGTTCACCCAACGCGGACTGGGTGTCCACACCCAGCTTCCGCCAGCCACCTGGGCCCGCGTATGAATATCCGACCGCCACTTCGATTGCAACTCGGGAAAGTCTTCGACGGTTCCTGTGTTGTTCCCAAAGAAGTACATCCCGCTGATGCGGCTATTTTGATTGACGTTGGCATCCACTTTGCCGAGCACATTGTAAATCGTGACGTCGTTGGGGAATCCATTCGGGATCGTGGTGCTCTGAGTGTTGTTCGTGGGGAAGCCAGTTCCGTTGCACGTAACCGCACCACTTCCCGAAACTGCGCACCCCGAGATATTCAAGCTGGCGGCGCTGATCGTTACCCCTTGATCCTGAAGATCCGTTATCGCGTCGGTGATGCTGTTGCCGCAGTCGCCGGTTACGGCTGCGCTAAGGCAGTTGCCGGCGTTGGTCAGCGATGCTGGCATAAATGGGCTGGTGACGCCGCCGTAAGAGTTTCCCACGTCATAGATCTGACCTTCGTAGGCTCCGAAGAAAAAGACCTTGTCCTTAACGATCGGTCCGCCGACGCTGCCGCCGTATTGTTCCAGCGTTCTTGCGAGCTTCGCGTTGGGCACGGTGTTGAAAAAGTTCCGGGCGTCCATTACGCCGTCGCGCCCGAACGCGAACGCGGTGCCGTGAATCTTGTTGGTGCCGGACTTGAGACCAACGTTAACCACTGCCCCCGGCTTCCACCCGAATTCCGCCGGTGGAAGTTCTTCCACGTTAAATTCCTGAATCGAGTCGATGGGGAGAATGGTAGCCGAATCGCCAGCGATACCAGCGCCGTTGATGATCGCTTGGCCGGAGTAGGGTTCGCTGTTGAACAAGCCCTCGATGAAGTAGGCGTTGTCTTCGGCGCGCAGTCCGTTCGTGCTCGTCGTCGAGAATCCGCCGCCGGGGTAGCGGATGACACCGGGACGCAACTGGAGCAGGTTCTCGTAATTGCGGCCATTCAAGGGCAGATCATTAATCTCGGCGTTGCTCAGCGTGCCGCCCAACGTGGAGGAGGTAGTGTTGACCAGCGCAATCTCATCGGTCACCACCACGGTCTCGGAAACCTGTCCGGTCGGGAGCGTGATGTCGACGCGCACGTCCTGCGCAACTTCCACGACAATGTTTACGCGCTCCACGGTTTTGAAACCCTTTGCCTCCGCACGAACTTTGTAAACTCCGGGCTGTAACTCCGGGGCGGCGTAGGTTCCAGAGGCATCCGTGGCCACGGCGCGAGTGGTCCCGCGCTGAACATCGACGATGACTACAGCGGCTCCAGCCACAGCGGCGCCTGACTGATCGCTGACGGTCCCCTGGATGCGGCCGGATGTGGTCTGAGAGATGACGGGAACAGCCAGGGCGAGCACCAGGCAGACGATGCCCAATATCCGAATGCCATTCGACGGAGAATGCATTACAACCTCCAAGTCCTAAACAGGATGGAAGAATTTTGGCCGCACACCTCGCGACCGGCTCGGTCTGAAAGTCTAAAATCCAGCGATTTGAACATATAGCCTTGACGTGGCTTACCCGTCAAGTAGTATTGTGGTTCGACCACAAGACAGCTGCCCGTCCGAGGCGGTCAGGGGAAGCGGAAAATGGTCGTAGCTGCCAAACGAAGGGGAACAAATCAGCATGGCAATAGCGACTACCAACCCGGCAACCGGCGAAGTCCTGAAGAGTTTCGAGCCTCTTACCGCCGCCCAAATTGAGCAAAAGTTGCAGCTCGCCGCCTCCGCGTTCCATATCCATCGTCGGACTTCGTTCGCGGATCGCGCGGGCAAAATGATGCGCGTGGCTGAGATCTTGGAAAAAGAAAAAGACGAGTGCGCTCATTTGATGACGCTCGAAATGGGCAAGCCTTTGAAAGCCGCCGTGGGCGAGGCGCTGAAGTGTGCCTTGGGTTGTCGCTACTATGCGGAGAACGCCGAGAAATTTCTGCAAGACGAAATTGTGGAAACCGGCGCCAAGCGCAGCTTCATCCGCTATCTGCCGATCGGTCCCATCCTGGCCATCATGCCGTGGAACTTCCCCTTCTGGCAGGTATTTCGTTTTGTGGCGCCGGCGCTGATGGCGGGCAATGTCGGGCTGCTGAAGCATGCTTCCAACGTTCCCCAGTGCGCGCTGAGGATTGAGGACATTGTTCGCCGCGCCGGTTTTGCCGAAGGCGTGTTCCAGACGCTTTTGATCGGCTCGGGCCCGGTCGATAGCATCCTCAATGACCGTCGTGTTGTCGCCGCGACATTAACGGGCAGTGAGCAGGCGGGGATGCAAGTGGGAGTTTCCGCGGCCAAGCGCATCAAGAAAGTCGTGTTGGAATTAGGCGGCAGCGATCCTTTCATCGTGATGCCCAGCGCGGATCTGGATACGGCGGTCGCCACGGCGGTCGACGCGCGCATTCAGAACAACGGTCAGTCGTGCATTGCGGCCAAGCGCTTTATCGTGGCCGAACAAATTGCCGACGAGTTCGAACGCAAGTTCGTCAAACGCATGCAGGAATTGCGTGTGGGTGATCCCTTCGAGGAAAGCACGCAGCTGGGTCCGCTGGCCAACGCCGACGCGGTTGCTTCGCTGGATGCCGATGTGAAGAAAACTGTGGCTGCGGGTGCGCGGGTGCTGACGGGTGGCCATCCCCTCGATCGTCCCGGCAACTTCTACGCGCCCACCGTGCTGACCAACATCCCGAAAGATTCGCCAGCTTATAAGGAAGAGTTCTTTGGCCCCGTGGCGTCAATTTTTCGCGCGAAGGATGTGGATCAAGCTATCCAGATCGCCAACGACAGCCGTTTCGGGCTCGGCGCCAGCGCCTGGACCAACGATCCCGCGGAAACCGAAAGATTCATTAACGAACTCGAAGCCGGCATGGTCTTCCTCAACAAGATGGTGGCTTCCGACCCGCGCCTGCCATTCGGTGGCGTGAAGTACTCGGGCCACGGGCGCGAATTGGCCGAGAACGGGATCCGCGAGTTCATGAACATCAAAACGGTGTGGATCCAGTAAAGATACGTAATTCTGTAGTATATTGGTCAGACCGCTATACCGTACATGGGGGTGGGTGACTGAGAGTAATGCCAAATGATTCCGTAGTATCCCCAGATACCAAGCCTGTGTACCGGACGGTAAGGACGTCTCGCCTGTACGAGCAGATTGTGCAACAGGTGGAAGACTCCATTCTCAAAGGCCAACTCAAGGCCGGAGATCAGTTGCCGGCGGAGCGCGACTTGGCCCAGCGCTTTGGAGTAAGCCGCACCGCCGTGCGCGAAGCGGTGAAGACCTTGCGTGAGAAGGGATTAGTCGAAGCCTATTCCGGGCGCGGCACCTTCGTGACGAATGGGACTTCGCAGGCCATGCGCCAGTCGCTGGATCTGATGATCCGCATCAACCCGCTGGAGGGAGCGGCGAACCTCGCCGAGTTGCGACTGGTGCTGGAGCCGGAGATAGCCAGCCTGGCTGCTCCCCGCATTGAAGATCAGCTGCTGAGCACCATGCGGGAGGCGGTCACCGTAATGGATCGCAATCTGCATGAACCCGACGCCTACGTGGAAGCGGATCTCGATTTTCATCTGGCACTGGCAGAAGCGGCCGGGAATCCGCTGATTCTCTCGCTGCTCGATTCGATCGTCGGTCTTCTGCGCGAGCAGCGCAGCCGCATTTTCAATGTGCGAGGAGGTCCGGAGCGGGGGCAGTTCCATCACAAGCGCATCCTGGCGGCCATCGAGCAACGCGATCCGGAGGCGGCGCGAGAAGCGATGCGCGCGCACCTCAAGCAGGTGCTCGCGGATTCGTCTTCGTTAGGCGATCCGTTGCGCAAGAAGTAGTTCGTTCTTCAAGCTAAATTCATAACCCGGATTCACAAGCGAAGGGAATGGTATGGCGAAGCTGGGATTCATCGGTCTTGGTGTGATGGGCGGCAACATGGTCGCCCGCCTGCTCGAAAAAGGGCACACCGTGACCGGCTACAACCGGACGCGGTCCAAAGCGCAGTGGTTGATCGACAAAGGCATGAAGTTTGCCGACTCTCCCAAGGCCGTGGCGCTTGCGTCGGACGTGACGTTCACCATGGTGACCAACGCCGCGGCGCTCGCAGCGGTGGCGGACGGGCCCGACGGATTGCTCGCCGGCATTGCCGCCGGCAAGTTCCACATTGACATGAGCACGGTGAGCCCCGAGGTGAGCCGCGCGTTGGCTGCCAAAGTTCGCGAAAAGGGCGCCGACATGATCGACGCGCCCGTCTCGGGCAGCGTCATCACTCTGCAGCAAGGCAAACTCTCCGTGATGGTCGGCGGACGCCAAGAAACCTTCGAGCGCCTGAAGCCTTTGCTACTGGATATCGGCCCGAAAGTCACGCACGTCGGCGACAACGGCGTGGCGTTGTCGATGAAGATCGCAGTGAATCTGCAGTTAGCGGTACAGATGCTGGCGTTCTGCGAAGGCGTGCTGCTGGCGGAAAAGAGCGGCATTGCACGCGAGGTTGCCGTGGACGTAATGATTCACTCCGCGATCGCTTCGCCCATGATTGTCTACCGCGGCCCTTTCGTGCTGCAGCAACCGGAAGAAGCCTGGTTCGACGTCAACATGATGCAGAAGGATATGCTGCTGGCCATGGAACAGGGCCGCAAGTTGAATGTGCCTGTTCCCACCACCGCCATCAGCAACGAATTCCTCACTGCCGCGCGCGGTATGGGCTGGGAGAAGCTGGACTTTGCCGTCATCTTCGATGTTTTGGCGCGCATGTCGGGAGTTGCTAAATGACAACTGCTACACAACCGAAGGAAGCTTCGGAAAAAGTCGATTTGTGGCTCCGCATGTACCGGCAGATGGTTGCCATCCGCCAGTTTGAAGCACAGGTCAACGAGCTTTACACGCGGGCACTGATGCCCGGCCTGGCGCACCTTTACATCGGCGAGGAGGCGGTTGCCGTGGGCGTATGCGAAGCGCTTGAGCCCACCGACTACATCACCAGCACCCATCGCGGTCACGGACATTGTTTGGCGAAAGGCGCTTCCCCCGATCGAATGTTCGCCGAACTGCTGGGCAAGAAGGCCGGATACTGCAAGGGCAAAGGTGGTTCCATGCACATCGCGGACCCGGCCACCGGCAACCTGGGAGCGAATGCAATCGTATGCGGCAGCGCCGGCATCGCCACCGGAGCCGCATTTTCGGCTCGCTGTCTCGGTACCGGCCAAGTGTCGGTATGTTTCTTCGGAGAAGGCGCGCTCGGCCAAGGAGTTCTCTATGAAGAGATGAACCTCGCCCAACTCTTCAAGCTGCCGGTGATCTACGTCTGCGAAAACAATCTCTATACCGAATACACGCATTACACGGAAACTACCGCCGGCGATATCCTCGCGCGGGCAACCGCGTTCGGCCTGCAAGCCGCCAGCGTGGACGGTCAGGACGTGCGCGCGGTTCACGCTAACATGCAACGCCTGGTGGATCGCGCTCGACGCGGTGACGGTCCCGGGTTCCTGCTCTGCAATACCTATCGCTACCACGGACATCACGTGGGCGACATCAACCGCGAATATTACCGCTCCAAGCAGGAGGAACAGACCTGGAAGACGGAGCGCGATCCGATCGCGAATTTCGGGAAGTGGCTGATCGAGCAGAACCTCGCCGATGCCCCGGTCCTCGCTCAAGTGCAGGCTGAGCTTGAATCCGAGATGAAGAAGGCAGTCGAGTTCGCCATCGCGGCGCCCTATCCGACCGTCGATGAAGTGAACGAGGATGTGTATGCCTGAAAACCATCCTCATACGCAAACCGCGCACACCGATCGTGAGCTGACCTTCGCACAGGCCATTCGCGAGGCGTTGGCCGAAGAGATGCGTCGCGACAAGACGGTCTGCATTATGGGCGAGGATGTGGCCGAGGCGGGCACTCCTTTCAAAGTTCTCTCTGGACTGTTGGAGGAATTCGGCAAAGACCGCGTGCTCGATACGCCGATCTCCGAGGCGGGTTTCACTGGGCTTGCCGTGGGCGCAGCCATGACCGGAATGCGTCCGGTGGTCGACATCATGTTCGGCGACTTCATCACCTTGACCATGGACCAGATGGTCAACCAGGCCGCGAAAGTCCATTACATGTCGGGCGGAAAGTGGAAAGTGCCGATGGTGATGCGTACCACTATGGGAGCGACGCGTCGCTCCGCTGCGCAACATTCGCAATCGCTGCACGCGTGGTTCTGCCACGTCCCCGGTTTGAAGGTGGTTTTGCCGTCGACGCCTTATGATGCCAAGGGGCTGCTAAAAGCCGCGATTCGCGACGAGAATCCGGTAATCTTTTTCGAAGACAAGATGATGTACAAGCTAAAAGGCTCTGTGCCCGCGGACGATTACACGGTCCCGCTGGGCGTTGCAGATATAAAACGTGTGGGCGAAGACATCACGTTGGTCGCGACCAGCAGCATGGTGCAAGTGGCGCTGGGCGCGGCAACGATGCTCGAGGAAATCGGCGTCAGCGCCGAAGTGGTTGATCCGCGCACCATGTGGCCGCTCGACGAAAAAACTCTGGTTGAATCGGCGAAAAAAACCTCGCGGGCAATCGTGCTCGACGAAGGTTACGAACGCTATGGCGTCACTGCTGAACTTGCGTCGGTGATCGCCACCGGCGCATTCTACGATCTGGACGCTCCGGTCAAGCGCATGGGCGCGATGCATGTTCCAATTCCGTTCTCGCCGCCTTTGGAAGATGTAACCGTGCCTACCGAGGAGACCGTGTTCGAAGCCGCCCGCGCACTCTGCGGACGATAGCAAACGCGCGCGCAAGGTAGCGCCGGCGTCCCGCCGGCAATGAGTGCCGCAAAGGGCACGCGATAAGGAGAACAGTTATGGCTCTGCCCACATATGGAACGATGGCGGTGGATTGGGAAAACCGGGTTGACTTCGATCGCCTGCGCCGTGAACGCCTAACGCGTGCCAAGGAACTCTTGGCTAAGTCTGAGATGGGCGCGCTGTTGTGTTTTGACATGAACAATGTCCGCTACCTGACCGCTACCCACATCGGTACCTGGGCTCAAGACAAGGCCAATCGCTTCACCCTGCTGCCTCAAAATGACGAGCCGATCCTGTGGGATTTCGGATCCGCCGCCAAGCACCATCAACTGAATTGCCCGTGGCTGGACGGCCGCTCGCGGCCGGGGATTTCGATGCTGCGCGGCGCGATGACGCCGGAGATGGGCCGCGCGGAAGACGTTGCCAAGAAGATCCGCATTGAACTGGAAATGCGGGGCCTGCACAAAGAGCCGGTGGGGATCGACATCATCGAACTCCCGGTACTGTTTGCGCTGCAGCGCGAAGGCATCGAAGTGGTCGACGGGCAGCAACTCATGTCCGAGGCCCGCGTCATCAAGACGCAGGATGAAATCTCGCTGCTGAACACGTCCGCGATGATGGTCGATGCTGCCTACGACGAACTCTACCGCGCGATGAAGCCGGGCCTGCGCGAAAACGAAGCGGTCGG
>DATFZT010000225.1:0-2070 GCA_035314185.1 Terriglobales bacterium | reverse complement strand
CTGACCTCGAACGAAGTTCGCCGGATCGGCGATCCGTTGCGGCGTCGAAGTCTATATCTGCGGTTCGAACACCCAACGATCGAGCGGGAGACCCAGATCCTGGAAAAGCGAACGGCTGACACACATGCGGAATTACATGGCCAGCTTGCCGGCTTCGCGCACGCACTTCGCGGCTACACCCTGGAAAAGGCGCCATCGATCGCCGAAATGCTCGACCTCGCCGAGGCGCTTAAAGTCCTAGGCGTTCGCGAAATCAGCGCCGACCTGCGGGATGTTCTCCTGCCTCTGATTGCCAAGACGCAGAACGACCGCAAACGGCTCTTGCTTCGGGATGGCTTCGAAAGCCTGGTCTACGACACACAGCAGTACAGCAGGGACGGAGGCCAGGCAGCTCTTGAGCAAAAGGAACTTGTATGCGCAGAGCGGCGGCGTTACTAAGCGTAGTGTGCGTGATGGCTCCCGCGTTTGCGGGGGAGTCGCTCAGCATGCGCGAGTACGAGGAGCGCTGCGCGAGCTACTACGCCCAGGAATATTGCGTCTCGCCGGCTCTCGTGCGCGCCATCATTCAGATCGAATCCGCATGGCAGCCGGGCGTGGTTTCCTCAAAGGGCGCCATGGGCTTGATGCAACTCATGCCCGCGACTGCGCAGCACTTTGGCGTGACGCACCCGTTCTACATCCACGAAAATGTGCGTGGCGGAGTCGCATACCTGGCGGAGCTTCAAGCACTCTTTCATGGAGACTTTCGCCTTGTCGTGGCCGCCTACGCGGCTGGCGAGAAGCCGATTCTCGCGCGTGGGCTGGACTACTCGTCGGAAGAGGTTTACACATACGTCCAACGGATTGTGCAACAGTATCGCGCCGAGTTGAGGCGCAAAGGAGGGAGATAGAATGGATCGTCCAAAGGCATATCTTTGTCTGGTTTGGTTGGTGGGAGTTGTTTCGGCCCAGACCGGGCAGCAGGGCCTAACAAGACCGACGCCAGCGGTGTTGGTGACGCCTGCAACCAACCGGGCACAGCTTGAACCCGTGATCCTGACTCGGGCCAGTCTTGACGAGAAGGTCATCACTTTGCGGCTTGCTCCGCGGGTGGCCACATCGATCCGAATGCCCGAGCCCGTAAATTCGGTTGTGGTGGGAGACCCGGAAAACTTTCAGGCTGAGCATTCCGAGCATGAGCCGGAACTCGTGACCGTGAAGCCAGTTGCCCCTCAGCCAGCGCAGACCAACCTGTTGATTACGACTACATTAGGTCACCAGGCAAATCTTTTGTTGATCAGCTTCGGTGAGCAGAACGGCCCAACCCAGACGGTTGACGTGCTGCTGAAATACGGCAAGCCCGCTGCGGGAAGCTTCCTTGTAGAGGAGAGCCCGTTCTCCCCTTCGTTCATCGCCGAAACGCAAAAGCTTGATGTACACGCCAAGGGATTGGACGTGGCATCAGGGAGTCCGACGACGGTGCAACTCGCTGGGCTGATGAAGGCGGCGAGTTTCGATCCGCCCAGGGCAATCGACGGCAAATCCACCGAAGTCCTGGATAGTCTGCTCGATCGTCAGAAACGCGCGCCTCTCCCGGTCCTGTATGGCCAGCGCCCGGGTGAGATTGAACCTGGGCCTCGCATCAAAGCCGGCGTCAGCGAGGTGCTGGACGAGGGAAACGAGGTCGTCGTTCTGTTCTCAGCCGTAAATCCCTCAAGCCATGCGATCGAGATTCTGCCACCGCAGGTACAACTCGGCGGCAAGATGAAGAAGAAGTGGACCACCGCAGAGCAGCTACGCGTCATCGACTTTCGACTGAGCACACGGCGGTTGGGCGCCGGGCAGCGCACGGATGGAGTGGTGATCTTCGAGCGGCCGAACTTCAAACAGTCCAGCGAAACGTTATTCTTGCAAGTCGCCGACTCGGGAGCGGTGGACCTTCCGGCGTTGGCCCCGATCGGTTTCGGAATCAGCAGTTTTCGAGGAGGTTCGGCCTATGAAGCCCGATGACAAAACTGAACGAATTAAGCCTGTAGAGGATCGCGAGGAGAACCCGAGTATCGAACGCGAGCGTGAGTCCGAGGCGGCGGA
>DATFZT010000224.1:0-44607 GCA_035314185.1 Terriglobales bacterium | reverse complement strand
GCGATCCGCTGCTCCGCACTCACGTAGCTGAACACCGCTCCCTGCTGCTCGTCGTTTCCTCGCATCCCTACTTCTTATCAGCTTTCCCTGTGCATCTCTCGTTCGAAATGCGATTCTCCATCGACCTTTTCCGCAAGCTGTTCAGCCGTGCCGCCCAGACGACAAAGAATGCGGGCTTTAGCCCCTGACGCAGATTCAGTTCGCCGGTTTGTAGTCGCAGGCGGTCCGGCACCCTTCGCAGTAATACAGGCCGTCGGTGCAGAGGCGCACGTCCAGTTGCGACTGGCAGTACACACAGTATTTGTCGCACCCGCAGCCTGCTTCAGTCCGTTCGCATTGGGCGCAGATGACGCCTTGTTTAGTTAAGCCTGGTTTAGAGGACATGGTTGAAGTTTAGTTCGGCGCTGGCAGGGAAGGAACGTGACGGAAGTCACCCAACGGCAGGTCGCAGGTGTTAGGTCTCAGGTCTCAGGAAAACCAAAACAAAAGACATTTCCTGAAACCTAACACCTGAAACCTGCGACCTGTCTTTAAGATTTGCCGCGCTTCCCGCCCGGATGTTAACTTAATCAGTTCCAGATTCCGGCAGCCCAACTCACTGTCTGAAAGACGTCCGACTGAGGTTTTTCTTGTCCGTAGTCGAAGCAACGCCTGTTATCCGCAAGACCGCGCTGAACGCCGTCCATCGCCAGATGGGCGCGAAAATGGTGGAGTTCAACGGCTGGGATATGCCTGTCGAATATCCTGCCGCAATCGGATGCGGCATTGTGGCCGAACACATGGCGGTGCGCACCGGCGTCGGCATTTTTGACGTCAGCCATATGGGCGATATCCGCTTGGCCGGGCGTGAAGCGCTGGCCGCCGTGCAGCATATCTCCATGAATGACGCGTCGCGGCTGGCGATCGGCCAGGCGCAGTATTCGGCGTTACTCTATCCGCAAGGCACTTTCGTTGACGATGTCATCGTTCACCGCCTCGGCGAGGACGAGTACCTGCTCGTGATCAATGCGGGCACGCGCGAGAAAGATTTTAATTGGGTGCGCGACAACACGCGCCAGTTTGACTGCAAGGTCGAGCATCTCTCCGACAATTTCACCCAGATTGCGATCCAGGGTCCGAAGGCCGTCGACGTGCTCCAAAAGTTGACCGATGCGGACCTGAGCGCCGTGAAGTTCTACTGGGTCACGCGCGGGACGGTCTGCGGCCTGAAGAATATTCTGATGGGCCGCACCGGCTATACCGCCGAAGACGGATTCGAAATTTACATCCCGCCAGACGAAGAAACCAGCGCGCGCGTCTGGTACGAGATTCTAGCGGCGGGAAAAGAATTCGGCGCCGTCCCTTGCGGTCTGGGCGCGCGCAACACGCTGCGACTCGAAGGCAAACTCCCCCTCTACGGACACGAAATCTCGGACACGATCAACGTGTGGGAAGCGGGCCTGGATCGTTTCTGCAAGATGGAGAAGCCAGATTTTCTCGGTCGCGCCGCGCTCGAGAAAGCGAAAGCTGAGGGCGTGAAAAGAACGCTGGTCGGGCTCGAGATGGTCGATCGAGGCATAGCCCGTGATGGATACAAGATTCTGGACGAGGGCGGAAGCGAAATCGGTTACGTAACCAGCGGTTCTCCGGCGCCGTTCCTGAAGAAAAACATCGCGTTGGCCTATGTTCCGCCCGAGCTGTCCGCGATCGGAGCGACGGTAAAAGTGGAAATCCGCGGGCAGGCCGTAAAAGCGCAAGTAGTGCCGACACCGTTCTACAAGCGTCCGAAAAAGGCGTGACCCAAACAAGCCACAAGCTAAAAGCCAAGAGCTAGGAGCCAGAAGCCGATGTCGTACCCAACCGACCGCAAGTACACAAAAGAACATGAGTGGATTACAGCCGATGGCACCATCGGCATCACCACCCATGCCCAGGATTCGCTCGGCGACATCGTTTTCGTCGAACTGCCCAAGGTGGGGACGGACATCACCGTGGGGAAGCCCTTCGGCACGGTAGAGTCGGTGAAGGCCGTATCCGATTTGTTCGCGCCGGTTTCTGGAACCGTGACGGCCGTGAATGAGGCTCTCGCCACCGCGCCAGAGCAAGTGAACAAAGATGCGCACGCCGCCTGGATGGTCAAGATCAAGGTGAAGGATCCGTTGGAGATGAATGCGCTGCTCTCAGCGTCAGACTATGACAAATTTGTGAGCGAAGAGGCGGGACACTGAAAAACATTGATCGCACCGTAAATACTCCTCGAGTGCCGCAATCGAATCTACCGGTGATTACATCTAAAGAAAGTTCCTATGAGATATCTGCCTAAATCTCCCGCGGATCGCGCCGCCATGCTGCAGGCGATCGGGGTCCGTTCTGTCGACGAACTTTTTTCGCCGATTCCAGCCGAGTTTCGCCTGCAGCGCGATCTTGCCGTCCCTCGGCAAATGGCGGAGTCGGAAATAGTGGACTGGTTCAAGCAGCGGGCGAAAGAAAACGGCGAAGGTTACACCAGTTTTCTCGGAGCCGGGGCCTACTTTCATTACCGGCCCGTGGTCATCGACGCGCTGCTGCAACGCGGCGAATTCCTCACCTCCTACACCCCGTACCAGGCAGAGTTTGCGCAGGGAACGCTGCAAGCCATCTTCGAATTCCAGACCATGATTTCGGAACTCACTGGCATGGACCTGGCCAACGCCTCGATGTACGACGGCTCAACCGGCGCCGCCGAGGCCGTGATGATGGCGGTCCGCATCACGGGCAGGCACTCGGCGGTGATCGCGCGCAACTTGCATCCCGAGTATCGAGAAGTGCTCAACACCTACGCTACCCACCAGGCGATTCCGCAAAAGTTGGTCGGGTTCACGGACGCGGGACAAATCGATCTGAAGGAACTCGAAAAGGCAGTGGGAGACGATACCGCGTGCGTCCTGATTCAGTCGCCCAATTTCTTTGGGACGATCGAAGACGTCGAAGCCATCGCCGAGATCGCGCACAAGCGCGGAGCGCTGCTGATTGTCTCCATCGCCGAAGCTGTGTCGCTCGGTATTGTCGAGCCGCCGCGAAAGGCCGACATCGTGGCCATGGAAGCGCAATCGTTCGGAGTGCCGCTAGGATTCGGCGGTCCCTACTGCGGCGTGCTCGCCACCAGAGAGAAATTTGTCCGGCAGATGCCGGGACGACTCGCCGGCCAGACCGTCGACAAGAACGGCAAACGCGGCTTCGTGCTCACGCTGGCAACGCGAGAACAGCACATCCGCCGCGAGAAGGCGACTTCGAATATTTGCACCAACCAGGCGCTGGTCGCGCTGATGGTGAACATCTTCATGACCGTATACGGCAAGATCGGATTGCGGGAACTGGCCAAGCAGAACCTGGCCAAGACCGCATATGCTGCCGACCAGTTCAGCAAACACGCCAAAGTGCGCTTCGCGGGCGCGCCCCGATTCAACGAGTTCGTGGTCCAGACCAGCGAGGACCCTTACGCCATCAACTCGCGGCTCCTGGGACATAAAATCGTCGGCGGCCTGCCGCTGAAAAAGTTCTATCCCGAACTTGGCCACGCGGCGCTGTGGTGCTGCACGGAATTGACGACGCGTTCGATGATCGACACCGCGGTTGGCCTCGTCGCCGAGAGCGAGCGCTCCGTGCTCAGTAAAGATGCCGAACCCGAGGAGGTGACGCGATGAAGCACATCACGCGCAAAGCGACGCGTCACATCAGCCAGAACGAAGGCTTGATTTTCGAGAAGTCGTCGCCCGGCAAAGCCGCGTGGAAATTGCCGCCCCTTGATGTTCCTGAAGTCGACACGGCGAAGTTGCTGGGCAGGCAGGAGCGTAAAGATCTCGGCGACATGCCGGAGGTCAGCGAAATCGAAATCATCCGCCACTTCACGCGCCTCTCCACCTGGAATTACGCCATTGATCTCGGAATGTATCCGCTCGGCTCCTGCACCATGAAATACAACCCGCGCGTGAACGAATTTGTGGCGCGCGTCGAAGGACTCGCCAACGGACATCCCTACCAGGCCGAGAAAATTTCGCAGGGCGCACTCCGCATCATCAAGACGCTAAGCGATTGTCTGCTGGAAATCACCGGCATGGACGCGATCACGCTGCAACCGGCCGCCGGCGCGCACGGCGAGCTCACCGGATTGTTGTTGGTGCGCGCCTATCACCAGTCAAAAGGCAACGCGCGCAAGAAGATTCTGATCCCAGACTCGGCGCATGGCACGAATCCGGCAACCGCGGCGACGGTAGGTTACGCGGTCGAAAATTTGAAATCGAACGACCGCGGCATGGTCGACGTAGCGGCCCTGGCGGCGCAAATGAATGAAGACGTCGCCGCGCTGATGGTGACCAATCCCAACACACTCGGAGTTTTCGAGCAGGAGATTCACAAGATCGCCGATCTCATGCACGACAAAGGCGGTCTGCTCTACATGGACGGCGCCAACATGAACGCGCTGGTCGCGAAAACCCGGCCGGGAGATTTCGGCGTTGATGTCATGCACCTCAACCTGCACAAAACGTTTTCCACGCCGCATGGCGGAGGCGGTCCGGGGTCGGGGCCGGTCGCGGTAAAGAAGATTCTCGAGCCCTTCCTGCCGACGCCGGTCGTCATTACCAAGCCGGATGGCACCCTGGGCTTCGAATACACCCGTCCGCAGTCGGTCGGTCGAGTGCGCGCCTTCTACGGAAATTTCGGCATGTTCATCCGCGCGCTGGCCTACATTTTTGCCAACGGCCCCGACGGCCTGCGGCAGACGACCGAAGATGCGGTGCTTAACGCGAATTACATCCGCAAAGGGCTCGAAGGCGTTTACGACCTGCCCTACTCGACGCCGTCGATGCATGAAGTCGTTTTCAGCGACAAGCTGCAATCGAAGAAAGGCGTCAAGACCATGGACCTGGCCAAGCGCCTGATCGACTACGGATTCCACCCGTACACCACGGCGTTCCCGCTGATCGTAGCGGGCGCGCTGATGATCGAGCCGACCGAGAGCGAGCCGAAAGAAGAACTGGATCTCTTCATCGAAGCCATGAAATCGATCGCAGAAGAAGTGGAAGAAGATCCGCAGTTCGTGCTCGACGCCCCCCATAACACGCGCATTTCGCGTCTGGATGAGACCACAGCCGCGCGTAAGCCAGTGCTGCGCTGGAAGCCAGAGCACGCGTAGGGACAGCCGCCCTCGGCTGTCCAAACCGAGCGCAGTTCGGCCTTCACCAGAGATCGCGAGCTTGAATACGCGACGGCCCCGGCACATGACTAAAGTCCAATTCACACCCCCGCACCTCCCGTTCTTTGCTCCGCAGCCATATGGACGTTATTCTTTAGTTAACTCGAATTCGTCCGAGTCTCCCCTCGCGAGGATCCCGTGACCAAACATCTGGCCTTATTGCTTTGCATCGCCGCTTCTCTGTCCTCCATGCCAACATCCGCACAAACGCAAGCTCCACTTTCGCCGAAAGCGGGGCCCGTCGTCCGCACCACCAAAGCCCTCCACTATCGTCCGGGATCAAACGTCAAGATTGAATTTCGCGGCACCGAATTGATGCAGAATGCCTCGGGCGAAGCCAAGGTCGAAGGCAAGAAAACCAACATCGAAGTGGACGCCAAGTTCGAAGGCATGGATAGCGCCACCAAGTTTGGTCTCGAGTACTTGACCTACGTAGCGTGGGCTATTTCTCCGCAGGGCCGCGCCGTGAATCTCGGCGAACTCGCCCTCGATCACGGTAAAGGCCATCTCAAGGCCTTCACCGATCTGCAAACCTTCGGCATGATCGTAACCGCCGAGCCCTATTCCGCCGTCACCCAACCCGACAATATGGTGGTAATGGAAAACGTATTCCCAGCCGACGCCGGCGGCGAAGAGATCAGCGCCAAGTACGAATTGGTCCGCAGCGGAACCTACTCTTCCTCGAACACTCATATTCAGGATGCGATCTTCGGCATAGACCCCAAGACCCCACTGGAGCTGTTTGAGGCACGCAACGCAATCCGCATCGCCCATGTGGCGCATGCGGACCGGTATGCGCCCTCCATCCTCTCGAAGGCTGAACTGCAGCTGCGCCAGGCGGAGGAAGCCTACAGTCACAAGGAAAACAAGAGTGCGATCGAAGCGGCTGCGCGAGAAGCGGCCCAGACCGCCGAGGAAGCGCGTGTGATGGCCGTCCAGCAGAAGGCCGAAGAAGAAGCGCAAGCTCAGGCCGCCGCGGAAAAGAAAGCCGCCGAAGAACGAGCCACCAAAGCGCAAGCCGACGCGGAAGCGCAAGCCCGTGCGCGGGCAGAAGCCGAAGCCGCCAAGGCTGAAGCGCAGAAAGCCGCTGCAGAAGCTGCGCGCCAACGTGAGGAAGCCGAAAAAGCGAAGGCCGAGGCACTGGCCCAGCAGCAGGTGTTGGCCGCCGAAACCGAAAAAGCTCACCAGGCCGCAGCCGAGTCCGACAAGCTTCGAGAACAGGCCGAAAAAGAAAAGCAGGAAATGCGCGCCCGCCTTCTGCAACAGCTCAACTCCGTTCTCTCTACCCGCGACACGGCGCGCGGTCTGATCGCCAACATGTCCGACGTGCTCTTCAAAAGCGGCAGCTTCGAATTGTTGCCCGGAGCGCGTGAGCGGCTCGCCAAAGTATCGGGCATCGTGCTCGCCTATCAAGGACTGCGCCTAGCGGTCGAAGGCCACACCGACAGCATCGGCAGCGACGAATACAACCGTCGGCTCTCGGAGCAGCGCGCCGACGCCGTCCGCGACTACCTGGTGCAGCAGGGCATCGAAGCCGAAGCAATCAGCGCCAGCGGTTTCGGAAAAAGCGAGCCCGTGGCCTCCAACGACACCCCAGAAGGCCGCCAGCAAAACCGTCGCGTAGAACTGGTAGTCTCCGGCAATGCCATTGGCACGGTAGCGGACGCCACTTCTGCGAGCAGCGTGTCGCCCGCGGTTCAAAAATAGAAAGACGAGCCCGTGTAGCGCGCGCGTCCTCGCCCGCGAAAAGCCGCGAGCTAGACTAACGCAGGTTTGGGAAGGGCACGGCTTCACAGTTTGCGGAAAAATGCCGTGTAGAGACGGAGCTTGCCCCGTCTTGGGTAACTTCGGAACTATGTTCGAGCACGGATGGGTAGGGCACGGCAATCCGCGCCGATACGAGCCACAATAGATACGGGCTTTAGCCCCTGAGGCCGCTCGTGCCAACGTGCTCCTTGCTAGAATCAGCGAAGCCCAACCCTATGCCCGAAGATCCCACCAACCCAGAAACCGCCCGCCAGCAGGCCGAACACCACTACTACGCCGCCCTCGATCTGGTTCTCGAAGGCCACCACGAGCACGCGGTCGAAGAGTACCGGCAGGCGGTGGCGGCCGATCCCAAATTCACCGACGCGCTGCACGGACTAAGCCGCGCCCTGCAGGATCTCAACCGCTTCGACGAAGCCATCGTTGTTGCCCAACAAATTTCAGCTATCGATCCCGACGACATTCTGGCCCACACCAGCCTCTCGATCCTGTATCAGAAAAAGGGAATGGTTCCCGAGGCCGAGGCGGAAGGCAACAAGGCGCGAGTGCTGGGCTGGAAGCAGCAGTTGAAGAAGGGGAGTGGGTGAGGGACTTCGCCGCAGATTTAAGACACTGCGGACGCCCAAGCCGGTCGTGGTGGCAGCCACCGACTTCCGATCGGACTGAGAATTGCGACCAGCCGATAGCCTTCTTCGGTCGAGTTGTCGAACAAGATCGTGTGGTCGGCGCGCTTTACCGCGATCGATAGATTCGCCAAGCTCCGCTGATAGCGTCGCCGGACGTCCGCTTCCGGCACATCGTGGCCGCCCGCGAGAACGCGATTGCGGATTCGAACCAGATTAATCTCGACATTGTCCGTCCCAATGTAAACCAGCACAATCTCGAAGCCGCGACGATGCGCGTCCAGCATCATGCGCAGATAGTTCTTCCCGGAGAGCGTCGTTTCGACAGCGAAGCTTTTCGCCCGATGCAGCTGGTCATTCGCCGATCGCAAAACCTGTCGGGCCCCCGCGATTGGAAATGCCGACAACGCGGTTGGTTGCAGGCTCCTTCCAATGGAGTCGGGATCAAGTACTGGAATCTTTGAACAACTCTGTGTTCCAGCGGGTCAAGGTGGTTTCGCCGGAGCCGTTGGCCCCCGCAATCAATGTAAGTTTGGGAGGGGTCACCGCGACTGCTGGCTAGGCTGCGCTGGCTGTTTCCGCTGCTGCTCCGCGAGGATCTCCTTCAGCCGCTTTCTTTCGACTGCCAACCCCGCTCGCGCCGCCTGGGCCAGCTTCTGTGCGAACTCCAGCAGGTTCTCAGCCATGACATAAGAATACTCCAACAGGGACGGTTCTCAAGTCCTTTGGCGCTGCTAGAATCAACAACTTGCAATTTCAGCGATCGATCCCGACGACATTCTGGCGCACACCAGCCTCTCGATCCTGTAGCAGGAAAAGGGAATAGTCCCCGAGCCCGAGGCGGAAGGCACCAAGGCGCGGGTGCTGGGATGGAAGCAGCAGTTGAAGAAGAGCGGCGAAGCGCTGGCCGCTGCTCCGCGCCGGCTCCGTCAGCGCTGTTTCTTCCGGGCCTTCTCAGCGAGCCGCGCCTTTACCATTTTCTTCACTAGGGCGGCCGGCAGAGGCTTGTCCACCGGGAAATGGATCGTCCCTTTGGAGGTCTCAAGCCCCCTGAGTTCGTTCCTGAACGCTTTGATCACGGACGCGCCCGGGAACAAACTGCAATGGCTCGAAAACGCGGCGAACCACACGAGCGGACCCTTGTGTTTGAAGGCCGGGATCCCATAACTGATGGCCTCGGTAGCCTCTGCTGGCATGGCGGAACGAATCGCCGAGCGCACCCGCTGCAAGGTGCTGCGCGCAGGTTCCGGGACGCCAGCCAGGTAATCGTCCACGGTCTTTGGAGTTGGCTTTGGAGCGCCGCCGGCTTTCGCGGATGAACGGCGAGCGCTGGATTTCGCTTTTTTCATACCGGCAACACCACCAGGGCGTTCGTGCATAGTCTACTTGCCAGACGCTGTAGGGCCGTCATACCGCGCCCGGCATCGGCTTTCGCCCGCAGTCACAATGTGGCATTGAAATGTTCCCACTGCTGCTTCTGCGTCGCCATAAATGAAACAAACCGCGCGTCTTTCCTCAGGTTGTCCAGGTTCGCGTCACTCTCAAAAAGTGGATAGCAAGGAAAGCCCTCTTCCGCGGTTACTTGCAGCCATTTGATGGCTGGCTCTGGCTGATGCATCATCGCGTAAGCGGAAGCGATGTTGTAAGACGTGTGATGAAAGTGAGCGTAACCCCGGCCGATCTCGATGGCGTGCTCGATCGTTGCTTCTGCTTCGCTTTGCTTGCCAGCTTTAGCCAGCATCATGGCTTTTACGCTGGTAACGATGCCACCCTCATCCTTCGGATAGTCCTTAAGATATTGCTCAATTGTCGCCGAGGCTTCCTCGTTCCGCCCCAGCCGGAATAAAGCGGTGGATCTATAGGATGCCAGCATCGAAGGGCTCTTTTCGAGCGGGGTGGTATTGAAGATCTGAAAGGCTTCGTCGTACTTGCCCCAGCACATTTCGATCACGCCCAGGCGGTATCGCGCCAGACTGTTGCCCGGATTGATCGCCAATGCCTTTTGAATCTCTTGCCATCCCTTGTCGAGCAAGCCGATGTGCAGGTAGACAAATCCCAGTTGGTGATGCGCTTCATCGAGATTGGGGTTCAATTCCAGAGCGCGTTTGTAGGACTGAACCGCTTGTTCGTGCGGGAACCGCTTATAGGGTGTCCACAGGATTAGTCCACGGGCAAAATAGCCCTCGGCCAGATTGGGATCGAGCGCCAGCGCTTTTTCCACATCCACTTCGGCTTCCTCATTCAACTTTTTCTTCTCGGGGACGGGCGCAAAAAAACGCGCTTTGATGCTGTAGGCACGGGCCAGTTCGGCATAGGCGGCGGCGAAGTTTGGGTCGGCAGCCACGGCCTGTTCGAACAGTTTGATGGCAGCTTCATTGTTGTCCGGATTCTCGCTGCTGACGTTAACCTTGCCGCGCATGTAGGCGTCGTACGCAGCGGCGTTGGCGGACTTGGCGCCCTGCACGGGAGTGGGCGTGTGGGTGCGAACGGACCACGTGTATATGGCTGCCGCCACCGCCAGCACGACGACTGTCAGGACAGACCAAGCTTCGAAGGTGCGAAGTCTGCTCCATTTCCCCCCAGGCACGGGGATCGCTGACTTCGATTTTTCAGCAGTCGTTTCGGACATCTGCCGAATCGCCGGCCGAACTTCTCCGCTGTCATATTCGCGGCGGATTTGCTCGAGGTCAGCGATCAAATCGCCCATCGACTGATAGCGCAGCGCGGCATCTTTCTCCAGGCATTTTCGTATCAGCGTCTCCTCGCCACTGCCACTGTGGACCAGGGTCGAGCGGTTGATTGGCGGCGGCTCCGCGGTCAGGATCGCGGAGATGACTTCTGCCGTACTCTTCGCCTCGAAGGGCCGCCTTCCGCTGAGCAATTCATAAAGCACTGTGCCGAAGCTGAAGATATCGCTGCGACCATCCAACTCCTCACCGCGCACCTGCTCCGGCGACATGTAGGGCACCGTGCCCATCACCATTCCCGGCATGCTCAACATGCTTCCGGTCTCCCCCTCGCCTTCGATAATGCCCCGATCGCGCAGCACCTTAGCCAGACCGAAATCGAGGACCTTAACCTGTCCGCGGGTGGTGAGCATGATGTTTTCCGGTTTGATGTCGCGATGAATGATGCCCCGCGCGTGCGCTTCGCTCAGGGCGTCGGCAACCTGTGCCGCGATCGCTAGCGCCTCGCGCAAGTCCGGCAGTTGCCGCTTGATCCTCGCCGCCAGGGTTTCGCCTTCGACGTACTGTAGGACGATGAAACTGCGACCGGCCTCCTGTCCGACCTCGTAGATCGCGCAAATATTTGGGTGATCGAGAGTGGCGGCGGTCTTGGCCTCTCTCAGCAGACGCTGCCAGGCACGCTCATCGGTGGCGACTTTTGCGGGAAGGAACTTGATGGCCACTTTCCGGCCAAGCCGCTTGTCCTCCGCCAGGTAGACTTCGCCCATGCCGCCAGCGCCTAGCGGGGAGAGGATTTCGTAGTTTTTGATACGTGTGCCGGGGGTAATGCTCATCATGGTTTCAAAAACGGCATGATCATACACCCATCCTGCCCGTCCTCGACATTCATAGCTTCGGTGGCGCGCAGTTAGTTGCCGAGATGCGCTCGGCTTGGATTCTTCGACACCGCTCGGGACAGGCTCACGAGGGCGCCCGTCCCTACACGAACCCTGTCCCCACACGAGGCCTATACGAGTTAAAATTACCCCATGCGAGAAGTCGTAGTAGTTTCCTCCGTCCGCACTCCGGTAGGCCGCGCGTCCAAGGGCACGCTGCGGGCTACGCGTCCCGATGAACTGGCTGCTGTCGCGATCAAGGGCGCGCTCGATTGCGTGCCGCAGCTTGATCCCAAGGAAATTGAAGACGTCATCCTGGGCTGCGCCATGCCCGAGGCCGAGCAGGGGATGAACGTAGCCCGCATCGCGTCCCTGCGCGCGGGCCTGCCGGTCGAGGTGTCGGCGGTGACCATCAACCGCTTCTGTTCGTCTGGCTTGCAGGCGATTGCCATGGCGGCCGAGCGCATCATGAGCGGCGGCGCCGAGGTGATGGTGGCCGGCGGCACCGAATCCATGTCCATGATCCCCATGGGCGGCAACAAGATTTCGCCTAACCCGTGGCTGGTGGATCATCATCCAGGTACGTATCTTTCGATGGGGCTGACGGCGGAGCGGCTGGCGACGCGCTTCGGCATCACGCGCGAGCAGTGCGACGAGTTTTCCTTGCGCAGCCATCAGAAAGCGCTGGCAGCGATTGCCGCGGGCAAGTTCGAAGAAGAGACCGTAGCCGTGCCCGTGAGCTTCACCACGCCGAATGGAGCGAAGCCGAAGCGGACGGAAATCACCTTCAAAGTAGACGAAGGCCCGCGCGCCGATACTTCCATCGAGGCTCTGGGCGCCCTCAAGGCCGTGTTTCACGTAAAGGGCGTGACCACGGCGGGGAATTCTTCTCAGATGTCGGACGGCGCGGCCGCCGCCGTGTTGATGTCAGCCGAGCGGGCCAAGGCTCTGGGCATCACTCCGCTGGCGCGCTACATCGCGTTCTCGACCGCCGGATACAAGCCGGAAGAGATGGGCCTCGGGCCGGTGTTCGCCATCCCGAAGGCGCTGAAGCTGGCCGGGCTAAAGCTCTCCGACATTGACGTGATCGAACTGAACGAGGCGTTCGCCGCGCAGTCGCTGGCGGTGATCCAGGAAGCGGGGCTCGACCTTGAGCGCGTGAATCCGAACGGCGGAGCGATCGCGCTCGGCCATCCGCTGGGATGCACCGGGGCGAAGCTGACCGCCAGCGTGATCCGCGAACTGAAGCGCCGCAAAGCGCGTTATGGCATGGTCACGATGTGCGTCGGCGGAGGTATGGGCGCGGCGGGGATCTTCGAAAATCTGTCGTGACGTTTTTACTCGATCTTTACCAATCTCCACGCTCGCTGATGCTGTTTTGGGGTATCCTTTAGATGTTCCTTACCGTCCAAGTAAGTAGAACGGCAGAGATCTCCCCGATTCGATTCGCTTCGGTCGGGTGGGAGGTGCTTTATGCGACTCTCCGGCTTCGTCGTGGCGGCTATCCTGTTGGTTTCAGCAACTCTTCTGGCAGAGCATTCCTCCGGTGGCGGGGCGAGTTCCGGTGGCTCTGCGAGCGTCTCAAGTCACTCGGGCGGCTCCACTTCGTCGGCCAGTTCGGTGAGCAGCCACACTTCTAGTGCTTCCGCTGCGCATGTGGGCAGCACGAGTGCAGCGGCGCATCCGTCGTCGTCCTCCAAATTGCCACCCGGCAAGCTAGGCGCCTCGCCGGAAAAGAAAACCTCCCGCTCGTTCCTCCATCCTTTCCGAAAGCCACAGCCGGTGCAGAATGCTGAATTCAAGCGTCCGGCGCCGTGTCTGAAAGGACGATGCCCGGTCTGCCCGCCAGGAGAAACGCGCAGTGGCAGCGGTGCATGCGCAGTCGCGACGAACGCATGCACGCCCGGGCTATCCTGGAACGGCTTCGCTTGCGGCGTGCCGTATCGGTTTAACGATTGCAGCGCCTTGGCGAATCAATTGGAGGCGGAACGCCGACGCATGCTGGGGCAATCTGATCCCGGCCAAGCTGTCCTCTATCGGATGTTGCGACAGCAATACGAGTCATGCCTGCAGCGTTACGGTTCTCCCATGTTCGGGAACGCGCTCCTGTTCGATTCGCTGTTCAATGCTCCCTAGCAGGCTGCGGAAAAACTCGCGGTTGCACTTGGTTTTGGGTGGCGCAGCCGTTCACCGGGGTTGTACTTGCCTTTGGGTGGCGCGGCGGTTCACCGCTGCGATAATGGCATTGTCCTGATTGCGGCTTCAGCCGCTGAGGTCACACTTTCTTCCCGGGAACTGGTTTTTCCGCAACCTGGTGGCCGCCGCCTGACGGCCATTGGCACTCCGGCGTAAGGTCTCCACTTGTCTCGCCTCCCGCGTTAGAATGGATGTGGCCGCCCCGCGTCCACGCAGCGGCTTCCATGAAGCGATCTGAATTTCAAGTTCTACTGTTCAAGGTCTAATTTTCGAGGTCTAAAGAAATGGCTACCACCACCGCACTACCCAAGACCAAGATTCTCGGCGGCAGCTTTCTGCTGGAAGAGCGGCAGACCGCCGATGTATTCACCCCAGAAGATTTTTCCGAGCAGCATCTGATGATCGGGCAGACCACCGAAGAGTTTGCAGTCAACGAAATTCTTCCCCAGGCGGAGAAGATCGAACACAAGGATTATTCGATTTCGCGCGCTCTGCTGAAAAAGGCCGGCGACCTAGGCCTCAGCGGAGTTGAGATTCCCGAGGCTTACGGCGGCCTCGATATGGACAAAGTCACCGCCGCCATCATCGCCGACCATATGGCCAAGTACGCCGGGTTTGCCACCACCTGGGGCGCGCACAGCGGCATTGGCATGTTGCCCATCGTTTATTTCGGCACCGAAGAGCAGAAGAAGAAATATCTGCCGCGGCTGGCCACGGGAGAAATGGTCGGCGCGTACGCTTTGTCGGAAGCGACCTCAGGCTCTGACGCCCTCAATTGCCGCGCTCGTGCCGTGCTTTCGCCCGACGGCAAGCACTACATCCTGAACGGCGAGAAGATGTGGATCACTAACGCCGGCTTTGCCGACCTGTTCACCGTGTTCGCCAAGATTGACGGCGAAAAGTTTTCCGCGTTCCTGGTGGAAAGAACTTTTCCGGGATTTTCCACCGGCGCCGAAGAGCACAAAATGGGCATTCGCGGATCTTCCACCTGCCCCGTCATCCTTAATGATTGCAAAGTGCCAGTCGATAACTTGCTCGGCGAAATTGGCAAGGGGCACATCATCGCCTTCAACATTCTGAACATCGGACGTTTCAAACTCGGCGCGATGTGCGTAGGCGGAGCCCGGGTTTCGATCGAGAGCGCCGTGTCCTATGCCAAGCAGCGCAAGGCATTCGGCAAGACCATCGGCGAATTCGGCCTGGTGCGCGAAAAGATCGCGAACATGGCGACCCTGATCTATGTTGGCGAATCGCTGGTCTATCGCACAGTCGGGATGATGGACGCGCTGCTCTCGGAAATCGACTCCGCCACCGGCGACGCCGGCGCCATCGCCAAAGAACGGCGCAAGGCGATCGAGGAATACGCCGTCGAGTGCTCGATCCTCAAAGTCTGGGGCTCGGAGATGATCGATTACGTAGTCGACGAGACGCTGCAGATCTATGCCGGCTACGGCTTCGTGGAAGAGTATCCGGCGGAGCGCGCCTATCGCGACGCTCGCATCAACCGCATCTTCGAAGGCACGAACGAGATCAACCGCCTGATCATCACCGGATTCCTGCTGAAACGCGCAATGAGCGGCCAGTTACCGCTGATGCCCGCGATCAAGAAGCTGATGGACGAAGTGCTGAGCGGTCCGTCCGTCGCCGAAGAGATCGAGGGTCCGCTGGCCGACGAACGCAAACTCGTTGCACAGGCGAAGAAGCTTGGCCTGTTCGTCTCCGGCGCGGCGACGCAGAAATACATGATGACGATTCAGGACCAGCAGGAAGTGATGGGCGCGATCGCCGATATGACGATCGAAATTTACGCCATGGAATCAGCCGTGCTGCGCGCGCAGAAGATGGTCGAGCAAAAAGGAGAAGCGTCGGCTGAGCTGCCGATGGCGATGACGCGAGTCTATCTGACGCAGGCTCTCGAAAAAGTTGAAGCGGCGGCCAAAAAGGTCATTGCCGACGTGGCCGAAGGCGACATGCTGCGGACGCAGTTGGCGATCGTGCGCCGTTTGTCCAAGCACGAACCCTTCAACACGATCGCGCTGCGCCAGCAGATTGCGCAGAAGACAATCGAGGCAGGGAAGTACACGCTGGCGTAAACGCCAAGACTGACCGGCCTGTTCTTTAGTTGATGGGAAAGTTCACTGAGTTGGAATTCACTCCCATCGAGTATGTCCCCGTGCCCGGATTGTTGACGTACACCGAAACGTTGCCGGCAGTGGCTATGTCCGCTGCCGGAATGTTTGCGTCGACCTCTTGAGCGCTCACGTAAGTTGTGGGAACGCTAGCTGAGTTCCAAAAGATCACAGAATTGCTGGCGAAGTCTGCTCCATCGACCTTTAGCAAAAAATCGCCGCTTCCGGCCATCGCGCTATCCGGCATTAGCCCGGAAATGTTCGGCGTAGCAGGTTTCATGCCACTGCCCGAGCCATACCCGCCGCAGCCGATGCTGAGCATCATAATCAACAAGACTGACAGAAGCTTCATGGTTACCACCTCCGAGAGCTGGCTAAGCTCAAGTGACAATGTTAGGAAACACTGCGGGCGGTGGTTGTCACTGACGTGTCATTTTCCGGTAAAAGAATTGCCCTGCGGGCACAGCAGACTTACTCTTCGAGCGGGTGCCAGGAAGTTATCGCGCAGCTGTTGTCATTCTGAAAGACAGGCCGCGGCCATCCTCTGCACCGCGGCCTGCCGCGCGGACTCCTTCGTCATTCCTTAGGAAAGTTCGGGTCCGCCTTCACTTCTTCAATCTGCTTCGTGTGGCGCTCGGAGTGCGCCGAGATCAGCAGGATCCACTGATAAGCATCGAGCGTCCCGAGCAGCGGATGCGGACCGAAGTGGTCGCGCAGATCATCGTTGGTGGTGCGGATGTAGTCCATCGTGGCCTTGCGGCTGTCATCGAAGGCCTTGGTCAGTTCCGCCTCAGTCGCCCAGCGATTGGTTGGCTTCAGAAATTCCGGCGCCTGTGCTTTGCGACTGCGGTCCGGAACCTTCTCCATGATGATCTGGTCTTTCCCCGCCACTTCGGCACGTTTGGACGGGTCAGCCGGCGACATCATGAACTTGGTCTGAACCAACCCCAAAAGTGTGGATTCGGACACGGCAATGTGCTCCGCCACTTCGGCGACCGACCAGCGGTCCGGAGCCGGCTTGAATCTCCACTGCTTCTCCGATAATCCGGCGATCGACTTCAGAAATGCGTCGTGAGTCGCTTGCAGACTGGTGAGTGCGGCTGCACGCTCCTCGGCCGACAAGGTCGTTGGTGCGGGCGCGGCAGCAGCAGCAGAAGTTTGACCGACGCTGGCCAGCGTCAGCGTGAGGACAAGGCACAGCACGGCAGCGAACTTCCACAATTGGATTTTCATTCCTTACCCCTGTGAGATTTAAAGTGCGGCAGGGCAATTATGAAGGGAGGGGAGGCAAAGCGCAAATCGGCTCAGCGGGCTCGCATCACTCGAACCAGCCGCTGCGATAAGCCAGCCACCAGGACGCGTAGCCAATCGGGATAGTCGCGCCCAGCGCCCACCAGATCGGCAGGATAAAATCGGCAGCCAGCCCAAGCACGGTGAAGGCGAACCAGAAGATCTTGCGCTCCATATTCTGGATTGTAAGTCTTTCCCGCCACTTGCGATTCCGCGTAACAGCCTGCTGAAAAACTTTGGTGTAGAGACGGGGCTTGCCCCGTCTCAGACGCCAAGACGCGGCAACCTGCCCTCAGGCTTTGGGCCGGAGGTCTTCCATCACACTCTGAATCAGCTCTTTGGCGTCCGTGAGGTTTTTCATGATCAGCTGCACATCCATGACCGGCTTGCCCGGCCAGCGCTGGCTCTGGCAGTAGACGCCATGTTGCCCGACCAGCGCCATGGCGTCGGTGACCAGGTCCATGGTGACGGCGAGGCGTCCGCGGGGCACGCCCATGCGGATTTCGTAGTGCTCAAGTTCTTCCTGCTTTTCATTGAAGACGGCCATGGACAAATTGTAGCGGGGATGTGCGTATAATTCTCCTGCAGCTCTTATCTCTTAGACTTTAGCTCTTAACAAAAAGCCAAAAGCCAAGTGCTATCCCAGGAGGAACAAGTCATGAAGAAGTTTGCCTTAATCGCCGCGTCACTCCTCGCAGTTGCAACCCTCGCCTCGGCGCAAATGAACATGTCTGAGGACAAATCCAAACGGCCCAGTCCGCCGGCCAGTGCCGCCTGCAAGTTTTCCGATGGCAAGACCATCAAGATCGACTATTCCAGTCCGCGCGCAAAAGGCCGCAAGATTTTCGGCGACGCGAGCGAGAAGGCATTGGTGGCCTACGGCGAGATCTGGCGCACCGGCGCGAATGAAGCGACCACGTTCGTCAGCGATTCGAACCTGAAGGTGGGTGGCAAGGATGTTCCGGCGGGCAGCTACACCGTCTTCACCATCCCGAAGGCGGGCGCGTGGACGCTCGTCGTCAGCAAGAAGACGGGCGAATGGGGAACGGATTATCCCGGCGAGAAGGAGGATCTGGTACGCGTGCCGATGAGTGTTTCCAAAACCGCCGCGCCGGTAGAGAATTTCACCATCGCGTTCGACCAGGCCGGCAGCAAGTGCACCCTGCGCATCGAGTGGGAAAACACTCGCGCTAGCGTAGACATCACCAAGTAAAATGTTGGTCGTATAAGAAGTTGGTTCGTATCAGGGCATCGCTTTAGCGATGCCGCAAGTGCGTCGATACCCGCCGCCCCTTTTAGGGGCTGCGGGTGCGCGAACGTAGGGACAGCCGCCCGCGGCTGTCCAGGCGAGCGCCAGCTCGCTGCCATTTCGTGCGCCACGTCCCGCGCTATACTGGAACCCCATGCGACCGATGCTGCGCTTTCTCTGGAACTCCACCCGTGGCCACCGGATTGCCCCTTGGCGCAGTCCCTTTCTCCTATGGCGTATCGAGACCTACACTGGCGTCAAAATGACCCAGATCGGATTCCTGGAATTCTGGACGTTTCTGTGGACGGAGCGAACTAACCTGTGGCGCTTCCTGAAGTGGACGGCGGAAATGGATCACTACGTCCATCCCGGAGCAAAAACTTCCTAGATTTATGAATTGTCATCCCGAGCGAAGCGAGGGATCTGCATTTTGCCGCGAACTGCTGATCCCTCCCCATCGGCTCTGCTCAGGGTCGGGATGACAATTCTGAAAGGTTTCACTCGTCCCACTCACTACCCTTCCATCACCACATTCACTTCGCTGCCCTTGCCTGCGCCCAGCAGTTGGAAGGCTGATCCGCGGTTGGCGGCGATTTCCAGGAAACCCATGCTGCCCAGAATTCCGAAAACTTCGCCAGGAGAGCCTTCCGCGTAGTTTTTGCACATGCGCGTTGCCGGCGTCTTCGCTCCAATCGCGATCTTGAAGGCGGGCGGCGCGGCCGCGAAAAGTTGCGGCGCATCCTGCGGAGTGATGTTGGTGATGAGATTGCCAAAACGGTCGACCTTCAATACCACTCCCCGCAGCGTGCGTTCATCCACTGGCTTGGGCCGAGGCGCGCCAAAGCGGACATAATCGGTGATCTCTTCGCCGAAGCGATTCGGTTGGACTCCCTTCGCAAGCTGGGCTGCGACCGGCGAGAAGATATCACGCGCGTGGAAGGTATTGCTGCGTGGCTGCAGAAAATAATGTTCGGCGGTGACATGCCGGACAGAGATACGCTCCTGGCGATCGTAGATCATCGAAAGCACGCCGTTGTCGGGAGCCACAAACAGGTGGCGGTCGCCCGTCATAATCACCGGCCGCCGCGCCGCTCCCACCCCGGGATCGACGATCACCATGTGCACGGTGCCGGAAGGAAAGTAGGAGTAGGCCTGCGAAATGGTCAGTGCGCCGTCCAGAATGTCGAAGGGCTGCACGGCATGGCTGATGTCAATGATCTGCGCCTCGGGAGCAATCTCGAGGATGACGCCCTTCATAGCGCCGATGAAATGATCGTTGAGTCCGAAATCAGTCGTGAGAGTGATGATCGCAGTGCGCGCCAATCTGTTACCTCGTTAAGCCTGGAAGTTGTCAGAGACTCCAACGAAGTATCGGATGTAAAACGATGGCGCGTCAAGGTAAGTTGTTATGGAGCGCCGGGCGTCCCCGCCCGGCCGTCGAACTGGTGGACGGCGAGACGCCCGTCCCAAAAACGATTCGTCGCGCGCCGCAGTTCTAGTCCACTTGCACGTCGCCCGAACCCGTGTGCACGGAAACCATCGCACCGCCGCCGCCCACTTTGCCAACCACACTCTTCCTGTCCTCCCGGATGCGGCCTTGCACGGTCGTAGTCACGGGATGGCCCAGCGTCACGCTTCCCGAATTTGAGGAGATGTCGACGTCGAAGGCCGCGTCCGAGGGCAAATTAAGGGTGACGTTTCCCGAGCCCGTACGAACGCTCCACATATTCTTAGCCAAGCCTTTGCCGTGAATGTCGCCGCTGCCGGCCTCAGCTCGAAATCCTCCATTAATGCCGTTTACCGTGATGTTGCCCGATCCCGTGTGGATGTCCACGTCGCCCGCACCCGTCTCGTCGATTTCAATGTCGCCGCTGCCCGCTCTGATCTTCGCCGGTCCAGCAAGGTCCCGCCCCTTAACATTTCCCGACCCCGTCTGGAAATGCATTTCGCCGGTAAGTCGCGCCAGTCGCAGGTCGCCCGATCCGCTCTCCAGATCGATGGTGCCCTTGAGCCCTTCCACCTTCTGATCGCCGCTGCCGGTGTGTGCGCGAATCGAGGTGTCCTCGGGGACAGTGATCTCGTAGTCGATAGAAATGTTGTTGAGGTTCACGTAGTCGATGCGGATGTTGTTGCCGTTCTGGTGAATCGGAGGATTGTTCTGCAATCCCTGCACCTCCGCCGCGTGGTCGCCGCCAAACCAGGAATTACCGGTCACGATCTTGGCATGAATCGAGACCGTGCCCGCAGCACCATTGCGGATGGTGATGTCGCCCGAACGAGTAAGCACTTCAAGGTCGACCGGCCCGCTGACCTGGAACGAGCGGTCAAAGGTCCCAATCACAGAAGCGAAACCGGCCAGCGAGGTAGCCAGAACAAAGACCAGCCCGCGGATGGCTTGATGACGAAACAAGGAGGTGTTAGTCATAGCAGTTCGACTCCGTAAATCCGGTTTCATGTTGGTTTTGTCATCCCGAGCGAAGCGAGGGATCTGCAGTTTGCAGCGAACTGCAGATCCCTCGTTTGTGATGACAATTCATACGATTCTCTGCTCTTTACTGCAGCACCACCTGGTCGCCTTCCTTCAGCCCTTGCAGCAACTCGGTCTTGGCGCCATTCGAGATGCCGATGTTGACGGCAATCTTTTTCTTGCCTTCTTTGGCTTTCGGGTCCGGTATCTCGACCGATGCCTTCTTATCCTTGTCGTAAAGGATCGAGCCTTCCGGAATCTGCAGCACGTTCTTGTGCTCTTCCAGAATGATCTCGGCGTTGGCCGTCATCATCGCTTTGAGCACGCCCTCGGGGTTGTTGATCGAGACGCGCACTTCAAAAGTCGTAACGTTGTCTTTCTCCACGCCCATCGGAGAAATCTTCGTCACCTTGCCAGTAAACGTCTTGTCCTTGAACGACTCGACTTTAATCCGGGCGGGTTGTCCCAGGTAAACCTTGCCGATATCGCTCTCGTCCACTTTTCCTTTAACGTAAACCTCGCTGGTATCACCCAGCGTCATCACCAGCGTCGCCGTGGAGCCCAGCACCAGAATCGAACTCACCGCATCGCCAATCTCCACGTCGCGCGATAACACAATTCCATCCAACGGAGATTCAATCGTGGTGTAGCCCAGTTGCTCTTCCAGTTGCTTCAGATTGGCGCGGTCCTGTGACACCTGCCCCTGTGCCTGACCAATCTTGGCCTGCAAAACCTGCAGTTGCGCCTTCGACACATTTTGCTTGTTCAACGACATCTCGTAATTTTTCTCCGCGTCGTCGAGCGCGGATGCGGAAACCACTCCGTCCTTCGCCATGCCCTGAGCACGCACATACGCGCGCTTGAGCAGCGGCACGTCGGGACCTTCGGCATCCACTTTGGCCCGCTCCAGATCGGCGCGCGTCCCGTTCAAGCTGGCGCTCGATCCCTCCAACTGCGCGCGCGCCTGGTCGACACGAGCCTGAATCTCTTCCTTGTCCAGTTCGGCGAGAATTTGCCCCTTCTTAACTTTGTCGCCGTATTCAACATAGAGCTTCTTCACGATGCCGCTGGCCTTCGATTTGACCTCGACCTTGGTGATGGGCTCGATCTTGCCGGTCGCCACTACGCTTTTTGCCAGGTCTCCCTTTTCCACCTTAGCCAGCTTGGAGGGATCGATCTTGGTGCCGCCGCTGTATGCAATCAGCGCGCCCGCAGCGAGCAGAACCACAAACGCTGCCGCAATCGAGCTCCAGATAATGATTCGCTTACGCCGTTTCTTCTTTGCAGTGCCGTTGCCATTGCCTTCCACGACCGCCTCCTGCGTGATTTCAAATCTTAGAACTGGCATTCACTAGTTGTTACGGCAGAACCATCGAAATAGTTCCTCAAATGTTGTTGAGCTTCGTATGCTTTTAAGCTTTGGATGCCTTGAGCTCTGGATGCCTTGAGCTTCGTATCAGGGCATCGCTCTAGCGATGCCGCAATTTCTTCCACTTTGATGCCCCTTTAGAGGCTGGGCGGTCATCATTCGACTGTTTCCGCCGAGTGATCTGCCGTCCAATACCTGCTTAGACCGCCGGCCAACGAAAAAGAAAGCGATCAGTTTCACACCACCATCAAGGCTTCATTTCTGATTGTACTGCCAGCAACTTCCAAAAGCCCGCCATCATGCTCCATGAATCTTGCTCCCGCCGAGCCATTATCCCTTTGGAATGTTAGTATTAGAGTTCCATGATTGCATACGTGCTGCTGCGGGTGTTCGTCATCCTGCTCCTGGTGGCGGCCAATGCCTTCTTCGCCGCAGCCGAGTTCGCGCTCGTCAGCGTCCGCGAAACCCGTATCCAGCAGTTGATTGAGGCCCACCGCGCCGGTGCCCGTATCGTCCTCAAACTTCACCAGCAACTCGGCCGCGTCGTAAACGGCGTCCAACTGGGAATCACCGTTACCAGCCTTACCCTGGGCTGGCTGGGCGAGCCCGTCCTGGCCCGCCTGTTTGAGGGCTGGATCGGTAGCATTCCTCACGCCATTCTCTATGCTCATGCCATCGCCGTAGCCGTGGCCTTCGTGATGATCACCAGCTTGCACGTGATCCTCGGAGAACTCGTTCCCAAGTCGCTAGCCTTGCAACGGGCCGAGCGGGTGGCCCTCGCCGTCGCCGCGCCCATGGATGTTTTCCTAACCGTCACCGCCCCCCTGACGATTGGCATGAGCCGCGCCGCTGGTTTTGTTCTGCGCGCCTTCGGCACCCACGAGATCCGCCACGGTTCCGTTCACTCCCCCGACGAACTCAAGCTCATCGTAACCGCCGCGCGTACCTCTGGGCAGCTCTCTTCTGCTCAAGAGGAGATGCTGCTGAATGCGCTCGAACTCGACAGCATTGCCGCGCGTCAGGTGATGGTGCCAAGAACCAGAATTTTTTCCCTGCCCGCCGACCTCAACCTCGACGAAGCCCTGTCGCGCGTAGTCGACGACCAGCACTCGCGCGTCCCCGTGTATGATCCGCAGCGTGGTCCCGAGCATATTATCGGCGTCCTTTACGCCAAGGATCTGGTGCGCTGGACGCGCCTGCGCCTCGGCCTCGCCGCCGATCCGCCCGCGGCCCAGCGCATTTCCCAGATGAAGATCGGCCAGGTCATGCACGATGTGCTGGTGGTGCCCGAAACCAAGTCATTGCTGGAACTGCTCGGCGAATTCCAGCAACGCAAGCGCCACCTGGCGGTGGTGGTCGATGAATTCGGTTCCACCGCCGGAGTGATCAGCGTGGAAGATGTGCTAGAGCAACTGGTAGGCGAACTGGAAGACGAATTCGACGTAGCGTCAACGCAACCAGCGGTGACCGACGCGAATGCCCCGCTAGTACTCGATGGAGCGGTCAATATTCGCGACCTCGAAGCTCAATACGAACTGAAACTTCCACAAGACGAAGGCTTCGAGACGCTAGCCGGTTTTCTGCTATCAAGGCTGCAAAAGATGCCTGCAGGCGGCGAGGCATTCGATTATGAAGGCCGAAGATATGTAGTAGAAAAAATGGACGGCCATCGCATAGCCACCGTTAGGATCGAGCCCAAGCCCGGCGCCCAGGCAGCAACGGCGTCGCCAGCGCCAGTCGAGCGAGCCGGAGACTAGCAAGATTCGTGTAGAGACGGGGCTTGCCCCGTCTTGCGTGCGGCGAAACAAACCGACGTTGGAATTGATTTTGTTTGGAGTTGATTTTGGGTGGCGCAGCGCTTCAGCGCTGCGGTAATTGCATCATTGTGAATGCGGCTTTAGCCGCCGAGGTTACGTGATACTTTCTTAGCTCCCAATGCCGCGCTACCTCATCTCCCGCGTCCTCTACACCCTGCCAGTAATCTGGCTAGTCGTCTCCACCGTCTTCCTCCTCATCCACTTCGTCCCGGGCGACCCCATTCAACAAATGCTAGGCGAAGGCGCAGCCGCCGGTGACATCCAGGCCGCCCGCCACGCCTACGGCCTCGACGTCCCCCTAGGCGAGCAATATCTGAACTACTGGCGAGGTGTCCTCCACGGAGATCTAGGCAAGTCGCTCCGCTTCAACCAGGGAGTGACAAGCCTGATAGCTCAGCGCTATCCCTTAACCCTGCAGCTAACGATGGCCTCGTTGTTCGTAGCAATTGTGCTAGCCATTCCCGCAGGCGTGCGCTCAGCGCAAAGACGCAATCAGTGGGATGACCGCGTCCTAAGCGTCGTAAGTCTCTTCGGTCTGTCGTTCCCAAACTTCGCGCTAGGCCCGGTGCTGATCCTGTTCTTCGCCGTCAAGCTAGGATGGCTCCCGGTCTCCGGCTCCGGCAGCGTAGCCCATCTAGTGCTCCCCGCCATCACCATGGGCGGAGCCTTAGCCGCAATCCTGACCCGCATGGTCCGGACTTCAATGTTAGAGGAGTTAGGCCAGGACTACATCCGTACCGCCCGAGCCAAAGGCCTGCCCGAGCGCACGGTAGTCTATCGTCACGCCCTGCGCAACGCCATGATCCCGATCCTGACCGTACTAGGATTGCAATTCGGCGCCCTGCTAGCCGGAGCGATAGTAACCGAAACCATCTTCTCCTGGCCCGGCATCGGACGCCTGACCATCCAAGCCATCGGTAACCGCGACTACAACCTGGTGCAAGGATGCATTCTGGCGATAGGGTTGACGTATGTAGCGGTTAACTTTCTGACTGATTTGCTGTACTCGGCGGTGAACCCGAGGATAAGGCAGTGAACTTCGGCCGATATAGGAAGCCGCGCGTGAACACCGGAGGAGCCTGGCTCAAGGTGCAGTCGCGGGCGGGATTCTGGCGCAGACCGGGAGACCTATTACGCTAACCAATCTGAGAGAACCGCGTACTGAACGCAATTCCCCCATAGAAGGAAACCGAGTCGTCCTCGCAGACCATCTCCCCAGAAGGTAGTTCCCAGTAATGCAGAATATTTCCGTTAATGTGACGCATGGTCCTTGGGTTGAACCATGGCACGTCAGCCTCCGATGCCGGTACAAAATCGGCCTCGGCATAAAAACTGGACGGAGTATCGTCCGCTATCGGCTTAACAGAGATTCGTCTGTTGTTGCCCACGAGTCGTACAAATCCATACCACTTTGCTTCTTTGCATTGAACAATCGATCGTTCCGTTATTGGCATCGCAACTCCTCAATGCTGCCGGACCACCTCAGTTGCCTACTATTGGTGCGCTCACAGAAAAAGGCTAACAGCAAGCCAGCGGAAAGCAAAATAATCTAAAGTAATCTGATGAGCCCCATCCTTGCCCTAGTGCAGACAAGTCAACGTCCAGGAAAATCGTTCTGGTTTTATTCTCACCTGGTAACAAGGAAGATCAGCAACATGTATCCAGAGCAGAAGCATGCAAGCGAACTAGACCCGAACGCCTCACTGATGGTATAGGCCAACTTCGTGTGATCATTTCCGTGCTGGTAACTTTCATATCGGTTGATCTGCCAGGCCATGAATACCACTCCGAAGATGACACTCCAACCCAACAGCAGCAGTGGTGAAGCAAAGAACCACGGCAAATGGCCACCGCCCTGGACGCGAAGAGCAGAAGATCCAACTAGAAGGATGATCGAGCCAGTTGCAATCGTGATGGTGTACTCTGCCGCTTTAATGTACTTGACCAAGAGCGACTCGAAGGCTCCAGGGATGCCCTTTGGGTCCATGTTGTAAAACTCATGTTCCTTGGTGAAGTAGAAGGCAGCGCCAATTACTCCGAAGATCAGCGGCCCGAGGATAAGGCCAGTGAAGCCGGGAAATGGATGACACACAAACATAAGGCAGCAAGAATACTACAAATGTCAGCGGGCTGGCGGGACATGCACCAAACTGGTGTATAATGATGCGATGCCGGTGACAAACCATGTCCGACGGAGCGTGTCACTTCCCGCTCCCATTGCTAAACAGGTGAGTCGTATCGCCAAGAGCGAGCGCTCGAGCGAAAACCGTGTCCTGGTCGAGCTCATCGAATTGGGCATCGAAGCGCGGAAACAAAGAGAGAAGGCGTTTTTCGAACTCGCCGAACGCTTCCGAAATGCGAGCGATCCCGAAGAAGTGAAGCGTTTAGGCGATGAGATGGGCCTCATGGTTTTCAAAGGCTTGATGAGAAAGAACGCCGGGAAGCTCTCATTCGCCGGGTGCGATGAGTGAAGCGCTCCCATTCCGCAATCTGACCGTGCCCTTTTTTCATCACAAACGCTCGTTGCGCCCCATACTCGCGCGTTCTGTGCGCAAGGCTGGGATTCCACAGAAACGTCCCGCTGGGCCGTCACACCAGCTCAATCACGACCCGCTGACCCACCAGCGCCGCCGCCCGTTGCAAACTCGACAGCGTAATATCGCGTTTTGGATCGAGAATGCGATCGACCTGGGAACGGCTCGTCTTTAGCAAGACCGCCATGCGCGCCTTGGAAATCTTTTTCTTCTTCATGGCCTTGGCTAGTTGCCAGGCTACAACTTCCTTAATGGCCTGCGCCTGCGCTTCCTCAAAGATGTTTTCCTTCCTCAAGAAGTCGTCAATGCTCGATCCGATATGGTTCTTACCCAAGAGTTTCACCTCAGCTCGTGCTACTGCAAAACCCGTTTGCCGTGGATGACTGCGACAATCAGCACCTCGTCCTCTTGCAATCGGTAAATAATCCGGTAACTGTAGACGACGAGTTCGCGGATGTTCTCGTCGTCAAATTCAGGCACCTTGCGACCTGCTTGCGGGAAACGCACCAGAATCTTTGTCTGATTCACGATGCTTTTCAGAACGACGCAAGCGTAGGCGGGGGAATCGGAGGCAATATACTCAGTGATGGAATCGAGATCCTGTGCGGCGCGTCTCGACCAGACTATTCGGTGAGCCATTTGCGGAAGCGATTCTCGACTTCCTCCTGCGAGAGAGTGCCATTGACGCGGGCATCCTCCAGCCCGCGGCGCACTTTGTCGAGAACGTAGAGGTGGTACTGGATGTCCTCAACCGAAACGTCGTCCGGCAGCTTGTTCAGCAGCGATTCAACATCGTGTTTGACGTTGCTCATCGTGCACCTTTCGGCAAGGATATCACGCTGGCAGCTTGGTCAATTCACCGGCCTGACCTCCGATCTTCTTTCATCACAAACGCTCGGTGTGCCCCATCACAGACACGCGCCCACACAAGGCGCGACAATCAAGAAAGCCGCTGAACCGCAAATTTTCGGCGAACGAATCAAAGAGGCGAGCTAAGTCCTTTATTTCCGAATACTTGCAAGTAAGTCGTTTGCATTCTATACTTTAGCGGGAAATCGGGGGGGGGTAGTTAAACACGGGTTAATGCCTTCCAGGATAAATAATTGATCGTGAATGATCGATTATGGATGATCGATAACGAGCGCGCCGCAGTCGCCAACTCAACATTGTTCGTCACCTGCATTTTCTATATAAGTGAAACAAGTCCTCGCCGACCATGTCCAGCGTTGCCATCTCGCTCCCACGCATCGCCCGCCACAATCCGTTGGCGGCCGTCGGAGTCGCGCTGGTCGCCATCTTCGCGTTCTCCGCCATCTTCGCGCCCTGGATCGCTCCGCAAGATCCCGCGCACATCGATCTCCCGAACCGCCTGCAATCGCCCTCGGCGCGGCATTGGTGCGGCACCGATGAACTCGGACGCGACATCCTCTCGCGCCTGCTCTGGGGCGCGCGAATTTCTTTGTTCGTCGGCAGCAGTGTGGTGGCATGTTCGCTTCTGCTCGGCCTCATCATCGGCAGCTTCGCCGGATACTACGGCGGAGGCATCGACCGCTTCGTCAACGTCGTGCTCATGAACGCGTTTCTTTCCTTCCCCGGAATTCTCATCGCGATCGCCTTCGTGGCCTTCCGCGGCCCCGGCATTTTCAACCTCGTTCTGGCTTTGTCACTCGGAGGATGGGTCGGCTACGCTCGCCTGGTGCGTGCGCAGGTGCTGGCCGTGCGCGAACGCGAGTTTGTCGAAGCCGCGCGCGCGCTTGGCGCCGGAGATTTCCACATTGTTACTCGACACATTCTGCCCAACATTATTCAGCCGGTGATTGTGCAGGCGGCCATCGGCATGGCAGGCGCGGTTCTGGCCGAAGCCACCATGAGTTTCTTGGGATTAGGCGTCCCGCCGCCCACCGCAAGTTGGGGATCAATGCTGAACGATGCCCGCTCCCACCTCTTCGACGCTCCGCATCTCGTGCTCTTTCCGGCAGTGACGGTAATGTTCGCGGTGCTCGCCTTCAACTTCATCGGCGATGCCCTGCGCGACCTTCTCGATCCCAGATCCCGTATCGAGGCGGGGTTGTGAGCATCGCAACAGCACACTGGTAGAGACGGGGCTCGCCCCGTCTCTCTCTGCGAGGGAGACGAATTCACATATCTGTAACATTCAATTATGTGATCCCCGCCAACTGATTTTCCGCGATTACTTTTCTCCTTCCAGCGCGTCCAATTCAAGGACACGAGATAGCGGAACTTTTTCCGAAGAAGGTTCGTATGAACAGACATATGGAACTCAAATTTCAAGTCGAATGCTTGCATGACGTAGCCGTCGTGAACTGCTCCGGACGCATGGTCCGCGGAGGAGCGCTCGACGAATTGCGGCGCCGGATCGAGCAACTCGAGCGTGTCCGCGTGCTGGTGCTTGATGTTTCCGAAGTCGACCAACTCGATGCGGGTGGTTTGGGAACTCTGTTGCTGGTGCGCCGCTGGGCAACGCAGAACTCGGCGAAGCTGAAGCTGGTGAACCCACCGGCCTTCTTCCGCCGAATGTTGGAAGCCACGCACCTGAACTCGGTGTTTGAGATTTCTTCCCTGCGAGAAGCAATCTCCATCTTGCGGTCGAATGAATGTCCGCCCCGTTTCGCAGTAGCCTGAAGCAATCGGTCTCCTGGGCGCGATGCGATATAATTCGCGCCCATGAACCCTCCCTCCCAAATCATACGTACCTTCCATGTCACGCGCAGGGACAGCCGCCCTCGGCTGTCCAGCCGAGCGAAGCTCGGCAACGTCGACTCCATCCCGACCGTCGAAGTAGGATGACCGAACGAGGATGACCCAACTCGCCCGCAAATTGCGCGTCACCGATTACTTCTCTCTCGGCTGGGGAACGATGGTCGGTGTCGGCTGGTTGGTCGTCATGGACGATTGGCTGCTGCGTGGCGGCCCGCTCGGCGGCATTCTCGGTTTCGCGATTGGCAGCATTCTTCTGCTTCCCATTGGCTATGTGTACGGCAAGTGGGTGATGGCTATGCCCGACGCAGCGGGCGAGATCGCCTACACCGCAAGCGTTTTCCCGCGCCCGATCAGCTTCTACACCGGATGGATGATGATGCTCGCATACTTCATTGTCTGTCCGTGGGAAGCCGTGGCCGTCGGCCGCATCGCCGGTTACATCTTCCCCGCGCTCGATTCCATCGAGTTATACCGCGTCGCGGGAAAGCCGGTTTATCTGCCGCACTTGGCCATTGGGCTCGCGCTCACGGTTCTGGTCACGGTGGTGAACTATCACGGCATCCGGCTGAGCGCCACTTTTCAGAACTGGACCACCTTTGGAACGCTCGCTCTCTTCGTGATCTTCGTCGCCATTGGCGTTTCACGAGGATCGCCAAGTAACTTCCCGCCTGTGTTTACGCATACTCCGTACGTGTCCATCTTGCTGGTTCTGCAAATCGTCCCTTATTTCATGACGGGATTTGAATCGGTGACCAAAGCGGCCGAGGAAGCCAATCCGCAATTTCGTGCCCAGGGATTTTCTCGTGCCATCTTTGCCGCGATCATCGTCGGCGCCGTGTTCTACATCATCGTGATCGCGGCGGTAGGTTTCGTGGCGCCGTGGCGCTCGCTGGCCAGCGCACCGTTCATGACCGCGGTCGCTTTCGAGCATGCTGTTGGCTCGCGCTACATCGTGAGCCTCATCCTAAGCGCCGCGTTGCTTGCGCTCTTCAAAGTATTCAACGGAAATTTCATCGCCGCCAGCCGCTTGCTGTTTGCCATGGGACGCCGTGGTCTGGTGGATGCGCGACTGGGCAGCGTGCATCCGCGGAATCAAACTCCGGCTGCGGCGGTCGTCGCGGTCGGCGTCGCGACCGCTTTGTGCATGTTTCTGGGCAGTGCGATTCTGATTCCGATCTCTGAGGTCGGATCCGTCGCTTGCGCTACCGGATGGTTCGCAGTGTGCGCTGCGTACCTTTGGATGAAACCCCAAGGAATGAGTCCGCGAATCACAGAACGCCTGATCGCTTTGCTGGGAGCGTTGGTTGGTTTGGCGATGATACTGATGAAACTTGTGCCCTTTGTGCCCGGACACTTCTCCGGCTGGGAGTGGCTCGTGCTCGGACTCTGGATTATCCTCGGTGCATTGATTGGACAACCGCGCGGCGCACAACTCACGACCGAAAAAACCGCCAGGAAAGAAACTAGAAACCAATGACCCTAACTCGCCGCCTCGCAATGGCCTTCTCGCTGATCCTCGCTACCGTCGCCTTTGCCGCCGACTTGCCGTTCGACCTCGTCATCACCAACGGACACATCATCGACGGCACTGGTTCTCCCTGGTACTCAGGCGACATAGGAATCCGCGACGGCCACATCGCCGCCATCGGCAATCTTTCTGGCGCTGCACGCAAGCGCACGCTTGACGCCAAGGGCAAAGTCGTTGCTCCCGGCTTTGTCGATATGCTTGGCCAGTCGGAAATGACCATCCTGGTCGATCCGCGCCTGCCGTCGAAGATCTATCAGGGCATCACCACCGAGATCACCGGCGAGGGTAGTTCCATCGCTCCTCAAAACGATGCGCTAATCGCGGCCGATCGCATCGACTATGAACATTACAAGATCAATCCCGACTGGCGGACGTTCCGCCAGTATTTCTCGCGCCTCGAAAAGCAAGGCATGGGCATCAATCTTGCCAGCTACGTCGGTGCGACTCAGGTGCGGCGAGTGGTACTCGGTGACGCCGATGTGCAGCCGACTCCGGAACAACTTGAAAAAATGAAGGCTCTGGTTCGCGATGCCATGCGCGACGGCGCCGTCGGAGTTTCCACCTCGCTGGAGTATGCGCCCGCCCCCTATGCGAAGACGGAAGAGATTATCGCGCTGGCCTCGGAAGCATCGAAGTTCGGTGGAATCTATGCGACCCACATGCGCAGCGAGGGCGACGGCGTGCTCGAGTCCATTGACGAGACGGTTCGCATCGGCCGCGAGGCGCACATTCCGGTGGAGATTTGGCATTTCAAAGTGGCGGGCAAAGCCAACTTTGGACGCATGCCAGAACTGGTGGCGCGGGTGAACAAAGCGCGCGCGGAAGGCTTTGATGTTACGGCCGACACCTATGCTTATACTGCTTGGTCCAACGGCATGTCGGCCTTCGTTCCGCCGTGGGCGCACGATGGCGGCGACGCCAAATTGATTGAGCGGCTCAAAGATCCCGCAGCCCGCGCCCGCATTCGCAAGGACCTGGAGACGCCGTCCAAAGATTGGGACAATGAGTGGGACGAGATTACCGGTCCGCAGGACGTGATGATTACTGATGTCCAGAATCCCGCGCTGAGGAAGTTTCAGGGCAAACGGCTCACGGAAGTCGCCAAGGCCTTGAACAAAGACCCGATGGACGCGCTGTTCGATCTGCTGATCGAAGATAAAGCCTTCACCGGCTGTGCGGTCTTCGGCATGTCGGAGCCCGACGTTGCCCTAGCCCTCCAGCAGCCATGGGTCTCCGTTGACAACGACTCGTCTGGCACGTCGCCCGAAGGCATCCTCGGCGAGGAGCACCCACACCCCAGAGCTTACGGCACATTTCCGCGGATCCTGCGTAAGTATGTTCGAGAAGAAAAAGAGCTGACGCTGGAGGAGGCGATTCACAAGTTCACGGCGCTGCCCGCCCAGCGTATGCGGCTCACCGATCGCGGCGTGCTGAAGCAGGGGATGTGGGCCGATGTGGTGGTTTTTGATCCGGAGACGGTGCGCGACCTTGCAACCTTCGACGATCCGAATCGACTATCGGAAGGCATGGAGTATGTTCTCGTCAACGGCGTTCCGGTGATCGAGAACGGAAAGATGACCGGAGCGCTGCCAGGAAGAGTGCTGCGCGGCGCGGGCTACGCGCCGTAGTCGCATCCTCAAGATGACAATGCAGTTCTTATGGTTTAGCGCTCTTCGTGTCCGCATCCGTACGCTTGGCGACGGTTCGACTGCCGGGCGCGACGTGCGGCTTGACGAACGTTCCGGTGAGCGTCCACGATTGCTCATCACCACGCGTCAGTCTGAAGTCGAGGCCCGTGCCTGGGGAAGCGGTTCCGCTCACCTGATAAATGCCGTCGCGCGATTCCAGTCTGCCCGCAGCAAGTTCCCAGGTTCCTTTTTTCAGACGCAACTCTCCAGCGAACCGGTGCACCGGCAAAGGCACGGGCGAGCCCGGAATTTCAATACGGTGCAGGCTGCCGTTCCGCATCACGAACTGCAACTTGCCATCGGAGCGCGCCAGCAGATCGCGAAAGCTGTCTCCGGATCCCTCCACCTCAAATTTGCCGTCGGCGGTTCCGGCAATCCAGGCATCGTTGGTCGCATCGCTCATCGTATCGCTGAAAAACGTGCCCACCTGCGCCAGCGAAATGTCCTGCAATGTACCCGTGCCGCGGTACCGCAGAGTCTGACTGGATGTTTCCTGCGCGGACACGTCGTGAACGGAAGCGTCGCGATTTGACAGATCAATGATCCAGTTGCCTTGGTGCGTACCCTGCAGTAGTTGTGCGCTCAGAGCAGCCAGTGTGATCTTGCCTCGGTCCACTTCCACTTGCGTCACCACCTGGGTAGCGACCACCCTTTTCAATCCGAACCGGCCAACATGGAAGCTGCCGTGCGCCTGAATCGCGAGCAGAGGCGAGGGGCCCTGCACTTCGCTGGAATTCAAGATGCGATACCACGGACGTTTGGCGGGATGCGGGGTGAACCATTCGGCCAGATCTCCGGTTGAAAGCTGGTCGGCCGTGAGATCGAATTGAAATACACAATTTGTAGCGACGCCGGAATTCGCGCCCGGAGCGGCGCAATGCCGTGGCGACGTAACCCCGCCGCTCCAATGAGTGCTTCCAGCGCGAGCCGAAATCTTCTGCATCAACACCGCGTCCGGAGTGAGAAACATGATTGCCGACCCAATCTCAAGCGGCGTATTCAGGCCGCGCATCTCGGCGCGCACGTTGCGCAGTTGAGCGGTTCCCAAGGCGGTTGGAGCCGCAAATCCCTGCCATGGCCCGGAGACGCTTACATCCAGCTTAGCCTCGCCTTCCGCTGCCGGACGCGCTACCGGCAAGGCCAGAATGTCCTCAAGCCGAAACAGTTCTTTCAATCCCATGTCGCCGCGCAGAAAGAAACGATAGCCGGAAAGGGAAATCCATCCGCCCGCATTCACCGGCGCGGCCCCGTTCATCGCGAGCGTGGCCAACCCGATCCGCAGGTGAGGCTCAGCAGGCTCCTGATCCTTTTCTTGTGTCTTCGCATGACCAGGCTTGGCTGCTGACGAAGTCTCCCGCTCATTTGCTCCCACCAGGGTCAGTGGAATCGCGCCCAAGGCAACCTCGTCTTTATCTTTCCCCGAGTTCCCGGCACTCGACGAGATGCGCACGTTGATCGCAGAGCCTGTACCGCTCCATTGCGGCAATAACCTGTATCGCGCGTCCTCGAAGACGGCAGGTCGGTTGCGCGTGGCGCGGAACTCCGCATTCAGCAACCCACTTGCCGTGAGATCGCCGCGCACCTGCTTCTTCGCCCGTCGCAGCAATCGCACCACGGAGGTCACAGGCACCTTCTCGGCCGATAGCGTCAGATCGTAAGCCGGCACTTGTGTGGCTAGGGACAAACCTCCCTTTAGGCGGAGCACCCCGCCGCCTATGGGCGATTCGCACAGCAGGTCGTCAAGCGAACTCGTGGACGCGCTGTATTTTCCGGAGCAAGCGGTTCCGAGGCGCAAGCTCTCGCTGCCCACAATGTCGTAGCGATGGAAATCTTCGATCTCGGTTTGGCTCTCGATCCGCAGCGCTTCCGCAGTGCCAGATAAATTCGCCGTGAAATTCACTCCGCCGCGCCATCCCCGGTCTTTCCCGCTCAGCAATTGCGTGATCTGTCCGAGTTGTCCGTTTCGCCATTGGACGGTGATCTGTACCGGAGTCAACCGTAGGCTCTGAGCCCGCTGCCACGTGGCGTTGATCTGGACCAGCCCGGTATCGGTGAGATTAAAGTCCGTACGCACGGGCTCGGCCTTGATCCGCGCGGCCCACGAATTCTCGGAATCCTGCCAGAGCGCCACGTCGGCATTCATGAGCGCGTAAGACTTTTTCGTCTGTCCCAGCTTGAAATTGACGCGAGCATTGCTGGCTTCGAGATAGGGGAATGCCGGGCGGCGTTCGGAGGCCGATTTTCCGGTTGGAGCCGCGGGAATTTGCGCGTTGCGCTCGAGCAGGCTCGCCAGATTCCAGCGCCCTTCGTTATTACGCACCAGGTTGACGCTGGGCTCGCTCGCGCTCAGGGTAGCAATCTCGAGTCGGCCGCGGAGCAGGGAACGAAATCGGATGGCGGCCGAAACTTCCTGCGCGCGGATCATAGGCTCCGCGCTAAATGCTGGATCGTCGTAAATGACGAGTCCCTCAAGATCAAAGCCCGGTCGCGGCAGGAAATGCAGGCTGACGTTGTCAATTACGACCCTGCGGCCGAGAGCGCTTCCGATGGAACCGGCAATCCGGATTCGCAACTTGTACACGCCGGGCCGGAAAAGAAACAGGATCAGCAAGAGGGCCGCGATCGCAGCCACGCCGCGCCTGGATCTCAAAAAGCTCGGCCTCAGAAGTTTGGACTGCAGAAAGTTCACCGCACGATCCTGAGCGTGCGCGACCAGCGCGTTTGATCAAAGAAGTGCCAGACGATGTTTTTCAGAAAATACCCCACTCGATCGTCCCAGTCGCTCTTCTGGTACTGGTCCTCCGGGGTGACAAATGACCAGTAGATGAACATGGGACGGCCGATCAGGTTCTTGCGCGGCAGAAAGCCCCAGAAGCGGCTGTCGTAACTCACGTCCCGGTTATCGCCCATGGCAAAGTAGCTGTCCGGAGGCACGACTATATCGTCTCCCACGATGTGCTTAGGAAGTTCTTCCGCCCATTTCTCGTTCCTTACCCCGTATTCTTCCATTGGCGGCAAGGCAGGGAAATTATCTGTGTAGGGATTGTGGTCCTCCCGTTTGTGGCGGACGAATGGCTCAACCAGTTTCTCGCCGTTGCGGTAGACGACATCATCACGCAAGTGAATGTGGTCCCCGGGAACGCCGATAATCCGTTTCACCAGGAATAGCCCCGGTTGCTCAGGCGACATGAACACCGCAATTTCGTCGCGACGGACGTCGCGATAAGGCATCAACGGCCCCATCCAGCGCGTGGGCGCGGCGAACTGCTCCCGATTCACGAACAGGTGGTCCCCGATCAGCAGCGTGTCCTCCATCGAACTGGAGGGAATCTCAAACGCCTGCAGAATAAAAGTGATGATGAATAGGCCGGTGACCAGCACCTCCGCCAGCGATGCCAGGAATTCCACCGTCGTCTCGCGGGGTTTTTCGCCTACCGGCTTTTCCTTGGCGTTCTTGTCAACGTCTTTGTTAACTATGACTTTTTCTTTTGTAGGCACGTTTAGTATCCGTTCAAGAGGATTTCTTCTCGCGCACTTCCCCGGTCGTTAGTCATTTGTCGCTAGTCGGTCGCGAGCCTTCTTTTTAACGACCAGCGACCAACGACCATCGACTTTCAATGCACCAGCCTGAAAGTACGTTCCCAGCGCGTGATCTGGAACACATGCGTTACCGCGTAAGCGAGGTGATAAAGTCTATCACCCACGGTCGGCGAACCGGGAAGATCATTGTTCAAATTTCCCGACGACCAGTAAATCAAAAGCGGCCGTCCGATGATGTTCTCGCGCGGCACAAATCCCCAGTACCGGCTGTCCTGGCTGTCATCCCGATTGTCACCCATAACAAAATAGTCGCCCTCGGGAATAATCAACTGGTGGTCCTCCACCAGTTTCGGCATCTCTTTCCACCATTTCGCATCCACCGCAAAGTCGGGAGATTCAGTGCGCGGGAAGTCGTCTCGATAGGAATTGCGCACAGCTGTGATGTACTGCGCAAAAGGCTCCTCGACGGGAGCGCCGTTGATGTAGACGCGTTTGTTGATCAGACGCAGGCGATCTCCGGGCAAGGCCACCACCCGCTTGACGAAGTCCTGCGCGGGATTCACCGGATAATGGAAGACCACAATGTCACCGCGCCGGATCTTCCGATAGGGCATCAGACGGTTCCACCCCGTGCCCCCGCCATAGCAAAATTTGTCCACCAGCAGATAGTCGCCCACCAGCAGCGTGCGCTCCATCGATCCCGAAGGAATGGTGAACGCCTGCAGCAGGAAGGTAACCACAAAAACGGCGGTTACAACCGCTCCCGCGACCGACTGAACGGCTGCGGGCCAATCACCCACGTAAACGTTTTCGCTCCACGACATAACTAGACATAACCTAACCAGATGCAGGAAACTCCGGTTTCGTATCAGGGCATCGCTTCAGCGATGCCGAAACTCCTACGAAATTGGATGCCCCTTTAGGGGCCGGCATCCTTTCCACCATTCTGCTGCCGCGCACCCGGCAACCCCGCCAGATGCTCCAGCACTTGCCGGGCCGCTTCCTGTTCCGCCCGTTTCTTGGTCGCGCCCTGGGCGCGTCCCACGAATTGTCCCATCGCCGGCTCCGGCAATCTCACCTCGACTGTGAAGGTCTTCTTGTGTTCAGGACCTTCCTCCTTCACCAGCGCGTAAACCGGCTGAGGTCCTCCTCTGGCCTGGAGCGCCTCCTGCAACGCGGACTTGAAATCCATCACCGGAATCGCGCTGGTCTCCAGCTTCATGTGAGCCAGCTCTGGCTCCACGATCACGCGCGCAATAAAATCGCGCGCTACCGCCCACCCGCCGTCGAGATACAGCGCGGCCAAAATCGCTTCCAGTGCGTCTACCAGCAGACTTGCCTTGTTGCGGCCGCCGCTTTTTTCTTCGCCGCGGCCGAGGCGCATGTAATTGCCAATCTCAAGCTGCTCAGCCACCCGCAGCAGATGTCGTTGCCCGACCAGATGCGCGCGCAACTTCGAAAGATGCCCTTCCTGGAATCCGGGGAAGCGGTGGAAAAGGGCCTCGCTGGTGACCAGCCCCAGCACGGCGTCTCCCAGAAACTCAAGATTTTCGTTGTCGCCGCTGGACGAACCGAAACCGGACGAACCGCCGCCCGCTCCCAGCGCCTCCACCTCGCGCGCTTGCGAACTGTGGGTAAGCGCTTGCTCGATCAGTTCCCGGCGCTGGAAGCGGTAACCCAGGCCTTCTTCCAGCGCCATGATTTCGCGTGACTTCATTTTTGCTTTTGTAGAGACCCGGCCTGCCGCGCCTGCCGCGTATGAGACGAGGCAAGCCTCGTCTCTACCGTAACGGCGGTTAGTTCTTTGGAGGAGCCTGCGGTTGCGGGGCCGGAGCCGGAGCCGGAGCCGGAGCCGGGGCTGTGCCTCCCGTGAGCTGTTGCAAGCGATCGCGTTCCCGGCGCGCCGCGCTTCCAATCACGCCAGTTTCCTGCCCCAGCGTCAGTTCTACCGCGCGGTTCGCCGCCTTCAGCGCATCAGGATACTTTTGCTGTTTATCGAGCGCCAACGCCAGACGGAGAATGACCACCGGGTCCGGTTGGCTCGGGAACGCGTCGATCGACTTCTGGAGATCGTCCTGCGCCGCAGTGTAATTCTCTTTCTTGAACTCAATGGTGCCTATGATCGAATACGCATTCGAGCGCAGCAGCCCCTTGTAGGCGTCAATCTTGTCCTGCGGCGTGCCCGCGGGCACCTGGATGTCGGTGTCCACCGTCTGCGTCGCCTTCTGCGCCATCGTCGTCGCTTCGGCGTAGCGCTGATCCTTGTCAATATCGGTGTCGTGCGTCCTCTCGGCGACCACCTCGGCAACGATCACCAGAGCCTCAGGATCGTCTGCGTCATAGCTGAGCACCTTGCGGCCCATGGCCTCGGTTTTCTCGGCGTTGTTGGAATTCTGGTACAGGCGCATCGTGTTCTTATAGAGGAGCGCGCGAACTTCACTGTCCGGGAACTTGGTGGCAAAATCGTCCGCCGCCTTCTCCATCGCCGCTGCGCTAGGGCTTGCTGCCGCCGCGTTGTAGGCGTCTTGCTCCGGCGTGGTCTTGAATTGCGGCGGACGCTTTCCCGCAGGCGCCGTAGTGCCCGTCGCTGGCGCTGCCTGCCCCGCTGCCGGCGGGGTCTGCTGCGCCGGCTGTCCGCTCGTTTGCGCCCCGGCCCAGACCGCGACGCTCATTATCCCTATCCCGATCCCGAGACTCACTATTCCTAGAATGACTGCTGTTCGCTTCATGCTTGTCTCCCGAAGTGCAAAATTTTAGACGTCAGATTTCCATCGCGTAGCGACAGCCGCCTTCGGCTGTCCGCCCCTATTCCGGCTGCTTCGCCACCGGAGGCTCATACGGCTGTTCCAGCCCCTTTTGCGCGGCCAACTTCGCTTCCGGAAGCGTTCCGTTGGCCGCATTCAATGCCGCCCGATACTGATCTACCGCGGCGAACCGATCCTCCCGCAGGTCAAAAATGCGGCCCAGATAAATGTGCGACCAGGCGATCACCTTGGGTTCATGCGCGGTTTGCAGCGCTTGTTCAAAGTATTTGCGCGCCCCTTCCATATCCCGATTCTGAGTCGCGACTTCCGCCAAAATGAAGAGCGCCCGGCCCGAATCTTCTTCCTGCCCATCGAGCGCCTGCTGCGCCAGTTTCTGCGCGGTCTCCGGATCGCCCGCTGCCAGCCGCCGCTCCGCGTTCAGCAGCAAATGTTCGTTCTTGCTACCCGCCTGGTGCAGTAGCTCCGGAGACGCCTCGCTCGCGAACTGGATCAGGGATGCCCGCTTCATTTCCTTCCCCACTTCAATCGAGCCCACCAGTTGCGGATAAGCATTGCGCATACCCGCCGGATCCTTTTCGAACTTGCCCAGCGCATCGTAGAAATAGTGCGTCAGGATGTACCCCTCCTTGTCCGCTTCCTCAAGTTCCTTAGCCCGCTCCGCATCTGGAATCTTGGCCAGGCGCACTTCAATCGCCCGTATCAGGCATTCCGTCACCAGCAGCGAAATATTGTCCTTGAACGCTTCATCCATCGGAGCGTCCTTTACGCCCTCGAGCAACGGTTCGAGCCGTTTGAACGAGTCGCCGTTTTTCAGCGCCAGCGGATCGAGAAGGTAATGCAGGTAAGTATGCCGGATCTGCTGCAGTTTGATCGCCGTCCCTGACGTCGGCGAAATCACGACGTAGTAATCCGACGCATAGTTGCGCGCGTTCGTCTGCCCCGGCGCCCCCATCGCATCCAGATACACCGTGAACTGCCGTCCCAGGTAGCCCGCCGACGGATACCGCAAATAGATCTCGGTGTCGAACGTCATCTTCGCCAGCGGATCGTGATAGACCTCGGTCAAGTCCCGATAGCGTACCCGGTGCCGCTCCCAGATGGCATGCAATCCGATCTTTTCGTAGAAGGCCTGCATCAGCGGCGCCATGCCCGCCGCCGTTTGCGCATCGGGCGGCATCTCTGCCAGCTTCACTTTGAGCGCGAAAGTCGGCGCCTCCTCCAGATAGAGTGCCAGCGACACATACTGCGACAGGTCGCGTGCGGGCTCCGACGCCTGGTGTTGCCGGTAGAACAAGCACATCGGGGAGACGACTTCCTGAGCCCCGGCCGTATTCTGCACCGCCTTGGCAACTTCCGACCGGATCTGCATGCGCAGCGGATCGGAAATACTCAGCTCCTGGTCATAGCCGCACGTGTTGATCGTGGTCAGCACCGTAAAAAGCGTCTCGCTAGTCTCCAGCGAAACCTGCGGCCGGTCCTGCGCCCAGCCGGACGCCACACCCAGCACCACCGCCAGGCTCACAGCGAACGCCGGTCGAACCAGTTGTGACAGGAATGTCCTTCTAATCTCAGGCATAGACGGAGGAGCTAGGAACAGTGTACGAACTGGTCAATTCGCGGTCAAACCGATAGTGTCCGGTTTCCGAGGCACCACCTGTGTGATGGGCCGACGGAAGCCGGTCCCTCCGCCGTCATTTCCTGCTCGGTCCTCCAGTACGTCCATACGGTCATGTCCAGAAAGAAGGCCCCATGGTTTCTCTGACGGCGTCTGTCTTGTCTTTAGGGTGTAAAGGCTCAGGGGGCGGAGCCGATAGCTGTGTTCATAGGCGGTAGTGGCGTGCCTGAGGATGGCTGCGCGCCCTTCCATTCACTTTGCCAGCCCGTCATCACGATGAGAAGGGGGAGCCGACAATGAAGATGAAACTCATGCGTCAGGTCCTTCTCGCGGATGGCAACCCGGCCGACGCGTTTCCTGCGCGGGAGGCGTTGACCGGGGGCAGGTTTCAGCGCTGCAGAACATCGGTCGAAGGCTTTCTCTTGTTTGCTGGATCTTCTGGACACTCGGGATGAATAACGATATGGACACCCAGCTTATCGAGGGCGAGCGGCCCGTACAGGACCTTCAGAAAACTCTGACGGAGAGGGAGTCGACGCCCGATCAATTCGCCGATCGCCAATCTGCCCTCAAAGAACTGGCCGATCAAAAGTTCGCGCTGGATCAGCACGCCATCGTGGCGATCACCGACGTCCAGGGCACAATTACTTACGTCAACGACAAGTTCTGTGTCATCAGTCAATATTCCAGGGAGCAACTGATCGGCCAGAATCACCGCATTCTCAACTCCGGCCACCACCCGAACGAGTTTTTTCAGGAGATGTATCGCACCATCGCCAACGGCAAGGTGTGGCATGGCGAAATTAAGAACCGCGCCAAGGACGGCTCAGTTTATTGGGTAGATACGACCATCGTTCCTTTCCTCACCCCGGAGGGCAAACCGCGCCAGTACGTCGCCATCCGCGCGGACATTACCGAACGGAAACGGGGGGAATCGGCACTGAAAGAAAGCCTCGCCACCAGCGATCGAGCGCTCAAAGAGCTGGCTGACCAAAAATTCGCCCTGGATCAACATGCGATCGTGGCGGTGACCGACGTCCAGGGCACAATTACATACGTCAATGACAAGTTCTGCGCCATCAGCCAATATCCGAAGGAGGACCTGATCGGCCAGAACCACCGCATCCTCAACTCCGGCCACCACCCGCAAGAATTTTTCCAGCAGATGTACCACACCATCGCCAATGGCAAAGTCTGGCACGGAGAAATCAAAAACCGGGCCAAGGATGGCTCAATCTACTGGGTGGATACGACCATCGTTCCGGCCCTAAGCACTGAAGGCAAACCACGGCAATACGTGGCTATCCGCGCCGATATCACCGAGCGAAAGCGGGCGGAAGAAGCGCTGCACGAGACTCAGGAACGGTTTCGGCTGCTGCTCGATGGGGTCAAGGACTATGCGATCTATATGCTCGACCCCGAGGGGCGGGTAATCAGCTGGAATGAGGGCGCGGCCCGCATCAAGGGCTACCGAACGGAGGAAATTCTAGGCAAGCATTTTTCTTGTTTTTACATTCCGGAGGACCGCGTATCCGACAAGCCCTCCCGCGAACTGCAGGAGTCCCTCTCGAAAGGGCGCTTCGAAGAGCAGGCACAACGAGTCCGCAAAGACGGCTCTGTTTTTTGGGCGAACGTCGTGATCACTCCCATGTATGACGACCACGGCACACACAAGGGCTTCTCCAAGGTCGCGCGCGACATCACCGAACGAAAGCGAGCCGAGGATGCATTGAACGAAAGCCTTACCACCAGCGAGAGCGCGCTGAAAGAGCTGGCTGACCAAAAGTTCGCCCTGGATCAACACGCCATCGTGGCGGTCACCGACGTCCAGGGCACCATTACTTACGTCAATGACAAGTTCTGCGCCATCAGCCAATATCCCAAGGAGGAACTGATCGGCCAGAATCATCGCATCCTCAACTCCGGCCACCATCCAACCGAGTTTTTCCAGCAGATGTACCACGCCATCGCCAAGGGCAAGGTTTGGCATGGCGAGATCAAGAACCGCGCGAAAGACGGTTCGATCTACTGGGTCGATACGACCATCGTCCCGACCATGAACACGGAGGGCAAACCGCGGCAGTACGTAGCCATCCGGGCGGACATTACGGAGCGCAAGCGCGGGGAGGAGGCTTCGCGTGAGCAGGCCCAGGTAATGGACTCGGCCCAGGTGTTTGTGCGCGACATGCAGAGCCGCGTGGTGTTCTGGCCTCGAGGCGCGGAAAAGCTTTATGGCTTCAACGCTCAGGAAGCACTGGGCATCCTTTCTCATGATCTTTTCCATACGCAATTTCCAGAGCCGCTGGAAATGATCGAGAAAAAACTTTTTGAGACCGGTATGTGGGAAGGGGAACTGATACACCGCAAGCGTGACGGCGGCATCATCGTCGTCTCCAGCGCATGGGTATTGCATCGCGACGATCAAGGGCGGCCGGTGCGCATCCTGGAGACGAACATCGACATCACGGCCCGCAAGCAGGCCGCAGAAACGCTCGCAAGGCAGGCACAGGAACTGGCACGACAAGCGGAGGAATTGGCTCGTTCACGGCACGCCCTGGAAGGTCAGACGCTCATGCTCCAATCCGTGCTGGACAGCATGGCCGAGGGTTTGGTCGCTGCTGACGAGCAGGGAAAGTTCGTCCTCTGGAACAATGCCGCGGAAAAAATTCTCGGCATGAGTGCGGCCAAACTGGCTCCCCAGGAATGGACTGAGCATTACGGCCTTTTTCTGAAAGACACGGTGACACCCTTCCCCAGTGAGCAACTTCCCCTGGTTCGCGCCATTCGCGGGGAGGCGAACACGAGCGAAGTATTTGTGCGGAATCGCGAGCTCCCGGAGGGCGCGTGGATTGAGGTTTGTGCCACTCCACGGAAGGCCAAAGACGGCGTCGTGTGTGGCGGCGTGGCGGCTTTCCGAGACATCACCCAGAGGAAGGCAGACGAGCGGGAGATCCAAAAGCTCAACGACGAACTGGAAATCCGGGTCGCGGAACGGACGGCGCAGTTGGAAGCTGCCAACAAAGAATTGGAATCCTTCAGCTACTCCGTATCCCACGATCTGCGCGCCCCTCTTCGCCACATCAGCGGCTTTTCCAAGCTGCTAACGGAAGAATTCGGTTCCACCCTTGATCCGGGCGCCCAACACTATCTTGATCGCATTCAGGCGGGAACTCAGAAGATGGGCCTGCTGGTAGATGAGTTATTGAATCTGGCGAAGGTCGGGCGCCATGCACTGAATGTGCACCCTGCCGAATTGAACTCCGTGGTCGCGGACGTGATCGCGATTCTGGAGCCAGATACGGCCGGGCGGGGAGTGCAGTGGGTCGTCGCCGACCTGCCTCTGGTGGAGTGCGACCCTGTGCTGGTCAGGCAGATCTTCCAAAACCTACTGGCCAACGCGCTCAAGTTTAGCCGCCCGCGCGCTCGTGCCGTCATCGAGGTCAGTTGCAAAGAAGAAGAAAATGGACAACCCGTGTTCATGGTCCGGGACAATGGCATCGGCTTCAGCATGAAATATGTCGACAAATTATTTGGAGTCTTCCAGAGGCTGCACCATCCTGGGGATTTTGAAGGCACGGGCATCGGTTTGGCGACGGTACAACGCATCGTTCAAAAGCATGGCGGCCGGGTGTGGGCGGAGGGAAAAGTGGACAAGGGCGCAGCCTTCTATTTCACCCTCGGCGCGGGAAAACGAGCGGAATCGAAAAGCAGCGCAGCTACAGCCGGAGGCCAATCATGAACATAGGCGAATTGGACATACTGTTGGTCGAAGACAACCAGGACGATATGGACCTTGCGCTGCACGCGCTGCGCCGGGGAAACCTGGCAAACAATATCTTCGTGGTGCGCGATGGCGAGGAAGCCCTGGACTTCCTCTTCTGTCGCGGGGCGTATGCCGACAGATCATTCGGGTTTCCCCCCAAGTTAGTACTGCTGGATTTGAAACTTCCCAAGGTGGATGGAATGGAAGTGCTCAAACAAGCCAAGAGTGACACTCGGACCAAGACCATCCCAATTGTGATCATGACCTCCTCCAAAGAAGAGCGGGACTTGGCCGAGAGCTACAAATTGGGGGTGAACAGCTACATCCAGAAGCCGGTTGACTTCGACCAGTTCCGGGAGACCGTCAAGGGCGTCGGACTGTACTGGCTGGTCACCAATCAAGCGCCGGTAGCGGACGGTGCCAGGCAGTTGGCAGAGGCGACCCATGACTCCCGCTGACGATCTCGGAGCACCGCCCGGCCAACTCCGCGTGCTGCACGTGGAAGACAACGCCCTGGACGCGGAACTCGTCGCTCAGGCTCTGCGCAAAGGCGGCTTCTCGGTTTCCGTCGCGGTAGTGCAGACCGAGGCGGAGTTTGCGCGGGAGCTTCGCTCGAACTGTCCCGACGTGGTGCTCGCCGACTACCAGCTTGCGGAAAAGGTCGATGGAGAATCGCATTTCGAACGAGAGATGCACAGGGAAAGCTGATAAGAAGTAGGGATGCGAGGAAACGACGAGCAGCAGGGAGCGGTGTTCAGCTACGTGAGTGCGG
>DATFZT010000223.1:0-9885 GCA_035314185.1 Terriglobales bacterium | reverse complement strand
GTGTTCCCCTAGCGCCAGCGTGGAGAAAATTGTCGTCCAGAGGAACAAGCCCGCCAGCAGTCTTCCCCAGCGGGACCAAAGGCGCGAGTTCCACCATATCGCCAAAGCGCCCGCCAGGTGAAGCGAAGGCATGCAATTGCGTGGCGCGTCGGGTACCGTCATGGGTTGCTCGGCGATCTGAGCAAGCAGCGGCGGATTCCGAGGGTATGACTCGCCAAACGCATGCTTCGGACCAACCGCGGGATAGACTCCGTATAGAGTGAACCCCACCAGCATCAGGGAGAGAAACAGCGCGAGAATCGGCACGGGTTGCGGCTTCCCCGCGCGCTCTGACGCAAGATGAGCCGCATAGAGGATGCAGACCGCCAAGGGCAGCGCGTAATAAACGACCGTAGTCAGGCCCCACGCGTTGGAACCCTCGGGCAGAAACCGCCCCAGAACAAAGCTTGGTTGAAACCCGAGGCCTCCATCAAACGCCAGCAAGAGAGCGTCGTAGGTCCTGGGGCGAAGCCATGTGGTCAGTGGAATCGAATAGCCGATCAGCAGACTGCACAGAGGAAAGACGGCTCCGGCATAGAACGTCTTGCGATGAAACTTCCTGTCGGGCAATCGGTCGCGCAAGCGAGCGATCTGCGTGGCCAGAACCATGAGGCTGGCAATACCGAGAAAAGCTCCCCAGCTAATCCACCACACACCATAATAAGTGCCCAGGCCTCCCATCAAACGTATACACGCTGAGCGCAGTCCAACTGCGACGATCAGAACCGCTAGCCACGCCCACCGCGACGGCCGCGTCCACGCATAAATTACGAATGTGCCCAACAGAGTGAAGGAGAACGTCGGATTGAGTTCAAAAGCACTTGGCATCGACAGCTACTCTCGTGGACGGCTTACAAAACCAGCGACCAGCTCAGAAATGCCCACATCCAGGTCAGGTTCAGCAAACCGAGCGCCGTGGCGCAGAAGCCGAACCGCTTCCCACTCCAACGCTCTGCGTACACGCCCCAGATCAGAAACACTGGATACACCATGAGCAGATAGCGCGCCGCCCCCAGCAGCGGACGTCCTGTGTACATCAGCATCTGCAAAATTACCGCCAGCGCGAACGCTTTGTCTTCAAGCCGCACTTGGATTCGCGATTGACCCCGCAGGCTGACGACGGCAAACACCATCACTACTGTCAGCTTGATCGCCAGCAAAGTATCGTGCTCGGTTACGATCAGCCGCAGAGCTTCCCACAAACCTCTCCACGGCGGAACCATGGTCATGCCTTGATAGAGCCGGTAAGCCTCCACCACGGAAATTCGCCCGGACAACCGCACCCAACCCCAATAGCTGAGCAATCCGAGAGGCGTCAGCGCCACCACCAGAGACCGCGCTTGCCGGCTGCGCACCGCCATCAACGCGAGTGGGACGAAAACCAGCACGCCTGAAGGCCGCGCCAATCCTACAAGAAGGCCGCAAGCCGTCGCCGCTTCCCATCGTGCTTTTCGTGCGAAGACGACGGCCCACACCACCAGCGCCAGCGTCAATGAATCCGCGTAGCCTGCGAAGAGCACGAAGCTGGTCGGCCACACGCAGAACAGTAGCAAAATGCGGAGTCGTCCCACCTCCGAAACTTCGCCCGCCGCCAGACGCAGCAGTCCCCAGAATGAAAAGAACGACGCCACGGTCGAGACCAGCAACGCCGCCACCGTCGCCGGCATCAACCCACTTACCAGCCGAATCGCCGCCGGATACAACGGATAAAAAATCACCGCCATGGGCCGGTCGTAACCGTGCTCGGCAATGCGCAAAAACCAGAGCGTATCGAAGCGTTCCCAAATCCCAATCAACGCATAGTGCAGACCATGCGGCGGCGACAGATTCTCGGTGAGCGCATTGCTTTGAATCAGCGCCGGATCCGGATGCAGAAACGGCAAGAATGCCGCTGCCATCGCGGTATAGAGCACTCGCAGCGCCGCCGCTACCGCCATCGCGATCTGCCAGTCTGGCCGGGATGCGAGCTTCCGTAACATTTTTAGATTGTAGCGTTAGCCTCCGCCCAAACCGCGCACCTCGAATCGCCGCGCTCTCAATCAATGCGCTCCGCTGATATAGTAAGTTGTTTCGTGAATAGCTTCGAAATCTGCCCTCATGCGCGAACGTACCGATTCCACGGCTCTTTCCATTAACAACGTCCTCTCCACCAAAGTTGACCCGAGCTCTCTGCGCTTCGAATCCAACATGCGCGCGCTCGCCGATCTGGTTGCCCAGGTTCGCAACGAAGAGGAAATCATCCGCGAAGGCGGAGGGGCTAAAGCCATCGAAAGTCAGCACGCCAAATCGCGCCTCACCGCCCGTGAGCGTATCAACCTTCTCGCCGATCCCGGCTCTTTCTTCGAACTAGGCATCTATGCCGCGCACAAAATGTACGAGGAGTGGGGAGGTGCGCCCGCCGCCGGCGTCATTACCGGCCTGGCCCGTATCCACAGCCGCATGGTCATGCTCATCGTGAACGACGCCACCGTCAAAGCTGGCGCCTTCTTCCCGATGACCACAAAAAAAGTTATCCGCGCGCAAAACATCGCCATCGAAAATCGCATTCCGACCATCTACCTCGTCGACTCTGCCGGAGTCTTTCTCCCGCTGCAGGAAGACGTCTTCCCCGACACCGACGATTTTGGCCGCGTTTTCCGCAACAATGCGGTCATGTCGGCCATGGGCATCTCGCAGATTGCCGCCATCATGGGCATGTGCGTCGCGGGAGGAGGCTACCTTCCCGTGATGTGCGATCACGTCCTTATGACCGACGGCAGCGGCCTGTTCCTCGCCGGCCCCGCACTGGTGCAGGCCGCCATCGGACAGAAAGTTTCCGCCGAAGAATTAGGCGGAGCCGCCATGCACTCCGCCATCAGCGGGACGGTCGACTTCCGCGAACCCAACGACGAAGCCTGCCTCGGCCGCATCCGGTCGCTCATAGAAAAATGGGGATACCGGCGCCAGTCTCTCTGGGATCGCAAAAAGCCAGTGGACCCGGCAATGACAGCCGAAGAAATCTACGGCGCCTATGATGCATCGCCCGCACGCCCCTACGACATGAAAGAAATTCTCGCGCGCATCGTGGACGAAAGCCGTTTCGACGAATACAAACCCGAGTACGGCAAAACGCTGATCTGCGGCTACGCTCGCATCGGAGGCTTCGCGGTAGGCATCGTCGCCAATCAGAAACTCCACGCGCAGCAAACCGACCACGAAGGCCATAAACGCGTCGAGTTCGGCGGCGTCATCTACACCGAGTCTGCCGAGAAGGCCGCACGCTTCATCATGGACTGCAACCAGAACCTGATCCCTCTCATTTTTTTCCACGACGTCAACGGTTTCATGGTGGGGCGTGATGCCGAGTGGAGCGGCATTATCAAGGCGGGAGCGAAAATGGTGAATGCGGTATCGAACTCAGTCGTGCCCAAGATCGCCGTGATTATCGGCGGTTCTTTCGGCGCCGGACACTACGCCATGTGCGGCAAGGCCTTTGATCCTCGGTTCGTTTTCGCCTGGCCCACCGCGAAATACGCGGTCATGAGCGGAGACGCCGCCGCCGGCACGCTGGTGGAAATCAAAGTGAAACAACTGGAGCGCAGCGGCAAGAAATTGAGCGAAGAAGAAAGAAAAGAACTCTTCGATTCAACGAAGAAGACGTACGAAGAGCAAACCGACCCGCGTTACGGCGCAGCGCGTCTGTGGATCGACAAAATCATCGACCCGATGGAAACGCGCCAAGCCATCACGCAGGCGCTGGAGGCAGCATCGCTGAATCCGGAGGTGCCGGAGTTCAAGGTGGGAGTGCTGCAGACGTAGGTCGGACGATTCCGACATCCTGCATGAGCGAAACAGTCAAACTCGTCGAATGCCCGCGCGATGCCTGGCAAGGCCTTAAAGGCCAGATCCCTGCCGATCTGAAGACCAACTATCTCCAGGCCCTGATCTCTGCTGGCTTCAAGCACATTGACGCCGTCAGCTTCGTCTCGCCTAACGCGGTTCCGCAGATGGCCGACTCCGAAGCAGTTCTGAAAGAACTCGACACGCCCGACGACGTGGAAATCATCGGCATCGTAGTCAACGAAAAAGGCGCGCAGCGAGCGATCGCGACCGATGCCGTTCGCACCCTGGGTTTCCCGTACTCGATCTCGCCAACCTTCCTGCAGAACAATCAGCGGCAGACGCTGGAAGACGCTATCGAGGAGCTGGAAAAGATCGAGAAGAAAGCCGATGAAGCCGGACTCGAAACCGTTGTCTACATCTCGATGGCCTTCGGCAATCCTTACGACGACCCCTGGACTGTCGATGAGGTTGTCGAAGCCGTGGCGTTACTCGAGTTGCAGGAAATTCGCATGATCTCGCTCGCCGACACCGTGGGCGTGGCGCCGCCGGAAAAAATTCGCGAAGTCGTTTCCGCTGTGCTGGCGAAGTACGACTATCTCGAAATCGGAGTCCACCTGCACAGCCGTCCCGACCAGGCCGCCGCGAAAATCATCGCTGCGTATGAAGCCGGCTGTCGCCGCTTCGACTCCGTCATCGGTGGCCTGGGCGGATGCCCGTTCGCGCAGGATGCGTTGGTGGGGAATATTCCGACGGAGACAGTAATCGAAACTCTGCGCGGCCGAGGTGCGCAATTGCCTCCGCTGAAGCCACTGGACGCATTATTGAGAGCGACAGCCGAAATCGGCGCAAGGTACAAAAACTCATCGGCGGCGGACTGAGTACACCATGAACTACAAAACGCTCCTCCTTACTTTCGACTCCGCCGTCGCCACCATCACGCTGAACCGGCCCGACAAGCGCAACGCCATCAGTTACGAACTGATTGACGACTTGATTCGCGCTCTGGAGGAAGTGAACAACTCTTCCTCGCGCATCCTGATCTTGACTGGAGCAGGGAAGGCTTTTTGCTCCGGCATGGACCTCGACAACCTGAAATCCCTGATCGGCCGTATGCCCGAGCAAAATCTCGAAGATTCGCGGACCATGGTCAGCCTTTTCCGTGCGCTCTATGAGTTTCCTAAAATAACGATTGCCGCGGTCAACGGCGCAGCCATCGCCGGCGGCACCGGACTCGCCCTGCTCTGCGATTTCACGCTTGCCGCGCCGGACGCCAAGTTTGGCTACACCGAGGTCCGCATCGGATTCGTGCCTGCCATCGTCTCGACTTTTCTCCTGCGCCAGGTCGGCGAGAAGATCGCCCGCGACCTCTTGCTTACGGGCCGCATTTTCGACGCCGCGGAAGCCCTGAAGATGGGCCTGATCAACGAAATTGTTCCTCCGGAAAAACTGCTCGATCGCGCTCGCGAACTTGCCGCGCAGTTGGCGGAGAACAGTCCGCTCTCGCTTTTCCATACCAAACGTCTGCTCACCGATCACGCGCGCGCGGAACTCGATGCGCAAAGTGAAGCCGCCATCCGCGAAAATGCCGGCATCCGCCAGAGCGTCGACTTCCGCGAAGGGATCGAGTCGTTCCTCGAAAAGCGCAAGCCGAAATGGACGGGCCGATGAGCCGCCACCATACATCGATATCTGCAAACGTAAGTCAGCGGGCGACAGTGAATGAAACCCGCATCCGCGTCCGCTACGCCGAAACCGACCAGATGGGCGTCGTGTATCATGCCAACCATTTCATCTGGTTTGAAGTGGGACGTGTCGAACTCATGCGCCAGTTCGGCTTCAGCTATAAGGAAATGGAGCGCGAAGATGACTGCTTCATTGCGGTTGTCGACGCCCAGTGCCGCTACAAGGCTCCCGTACACTATGATGACGAGGTCATCGTGCGCACGCATCTGAAACATGTACGGGAGAAAGTGATCCGCTTCGGATACGAGCTGCGAAAGGCGGAAACAGGCGAGTTGCTGGCCGAAGGCGAGACCACACACATCGTCTCCGATTCGGGCATGAAGCCGCGCGCACTGCCAGAGAAATATATGAAAGTGTTCCGCGCCGCGATAGAAAAATAGTAGAGATAGTGGAGACAGGAAAGAAAGAACCGATGCAAGAGTTCCTCTACCGACTTCAACTCCTCCGCGGAGACATGCTGCGCACCGGCCCGACCGACTCAGAACAGGCCGTGGTGGCTGAACACTTCGCCTACCTCCAGAACCTCAACGCGCAGGGCGTGATCATTCTCGTAGGTCGCACCCTGACTACCGATGAAAATACCATGGGGCTCACGGTCTTCCGCGCCGAATCCGAAGACGCGGCCCGCCAGATCATGAACAGCGATCCGGCCGTAAAAAAACGTGTGATGACGGCAACGTTGTATCCGTTCAAAGTGGTCTTGCAAGGAAACTAAGAAACTCGAAACCAGGAATCGGAACTACTCTTGAAAGCCCTGCACATTAACGGAAACGATCTGACGCTTGAAGCTGTGCGCGAAGTCGCGCACACTGACGTTCACCGGCCCGTCCTGCTCGATCCGGACGCGCGCGAGGCCGTTAACCGTGCCCGCGCCGTGGTCGACGCGCTGGTCGCCGGCAATAGAATCTCTTACGCCATCACCACTGGCGTCGGCAAGCTGAGCGATGTGCATATCGTCGGCGACCAGGTTCGCGAGTTGCAAGTGAACCTGGTACGCTCGCACGCTGTCGGCGTGGGCGAACCGCTTTCGATCGCCGACATCCGTGCCATGATGCTCCTGCGCGCCAACTCGCTGGCGAAGGGCAACTCGGGCGTGCGCGGCATCACCATCGACACCATCTGCGAGATGCTCAATCGCGGTGTGACCCCGATGGTCCCATCGCAGGGAAGCGTGGGAGCGAGTGGCGATCTTGCGCCGCTGGCACATCTGGCGCTGGCATTGATCGGTGAAGGCGAATGTTTTTATGACGCCGAAAAAGGCCAGCGCATCGCCAGTGCTGAAGCATTAAAGCGCGCGCAAATTAAACCGTTGGTGCTGGAAGCGAAGGAAGCGGTGTCGCTCATCAATGGCACGCAAGCCATGCTGGCCATCGGCACTCTGATGCTGCTGGCCGCGGAGACGCTGGTCGATACTGCGGACGTCATCGGCGCGATGGCGTGCGAAGCCCTCAAGGGAACCAACGTCGCCTTCGACGAACGTATCCAAAAGGCTCGGCCCCATCCCGGGCAAATCAAAACCGCCGCGAATCTGCGCCGTCTGCTCGAACAGAGCGAGATCCGCGATTCGCATCGCGATTGTGGCCGCGTGCAGGATGCCTACTCGCTGCGCTGCATTCCGCAGGTGCATGGCGCGGTGCGCGACACGCTGGCTCATTGCCGCCTCATCTTTGAGACGGAGACGAACTCAGCCGTCGATAACCCGCTGGTGTTCGTGAAGAATCCGAGAGCGATGGATGGCGAGGGCGACGTGCTCTCTGGCGGAAACTTCCACGGCGAGCCGCTCGCGTTCGCACTCGACTTTCTCGCGATCGCGTTGAGCGCGCTGGCCGGCATCAGCGAGCGCCGACTGGAGCGCATGGTGAACCCCGCGCTCAGCGAAGGCCTGCCGCCGTTTCTGGCGCCTGGTGCGGGCATGAACTCGGGCTTCATGATGCCGCAAGTGACTGCGGCCGCGCTGGTGAGTGAGAACAAAGTGCTGGCGCACCCCGCGTCGGTCGATTCGATTACGACGTCGGGAAACAAAGAAGACTTCGTCTCCATGGGTATGACCGCGGCAAACAAGCTGAAGAAGGTGGTGGAAAACACTCGCAACACGCTGGCGATCGAGGCCATGGCGGCGGCGCAAGCGATTGACTTCCTAGCGCCGCTGAAGACCTCCAAGCCGCTGCAGCAGGCGCACGCAGCGATTCGGGCGGTGTGCCGGACCATGGAGAAGGACCGCGTGATGTATCAGGATTTCGCGCGCCTCGCGGAGTTGATTGCCAGCGGGAAGGTAGCCGAGGTGCTGCGCTAGCCCGGAAACGAAATTTCCCAGAAGATATATCTCTTCCATGTGACTGTCGCAAAATAATGCACAGTTCCCCTCGTTGATCGATGTAATTAAAAAAAAGACTAGCGAACTCATTGCCAAGCGCGCAAGAACGGGCTAGCATTGCCGCATTTCGCTCAACGGGCTGGAGTCGTCACGGGAGTCAGCAATTCAAGCGCGGCACTTCATGTCCATGTTTCAACGCTCATACTTCTGAAGTCTTGGATCTCGACGGCCGGCACGTGTAAGTGCATAGGCCCTTCAGTTCTGACTTCACGCAACTTCTCCCAGGGGAGGGAGCAATGAACAAAAAGAACAAGGCTGCAAATGCAGGTGTCCATTTTGGGTGGCTAGGCGTTGTAGTTGTGGTCGCGCTGAGTTGTGCGCTGTTGCCGGCCAGTACGGTGGGCGGCAAACTCGTCGCGCACAACACACCCCGCTATGTCTTTACCGCAAAGAACCTAGGAAGCGAGGTTCCATCCGAGACCATCGAGGTTAGCATCTGGTTGAATCCTCATCATCGCGCCGAGCTCGATGCTTTGGCAAACCAACTTTACGATCCAACCTCTCCCAAGTATCGTCAATTCCTGACCCGGTCCCAGTTCGCGGCACGCTTTGCGCCGACGGCGGAAGAAGCGAAGACGGTACAGCAGTTTTTCGAAGCCCACAACTTGAAAGTAGTGAAGGTCGCTCACCACAACTTTTTCGTGAGAGCGCGCGGCACCGTGACCGACGTTCAGTCGGCTTTCCACGTGCAGCTGAACAATTACCAGGTCGGAAACAAAATCCTCCGCGCCAATGACCGGGACCCATACGTCGATGGCGCTGCCGGGGCGCTGGTGAAGTCAGTTTCTGGTCTGGACACGGGCAAGTATGAACATCCGATGATGGCTCGACCAACCGCTCCCCCCACCTCCAAGGCCGCAGCCGTCAGCTCGAAGGCAGCGCCGGCCGACGACAGTTTCTACACCAACAATTGTTTTAACGGTTTGGAAACCGAGACCTTCTCCACCAACAACAATGGTTCGCTCCCCATCGGAACCTACTCCGGAAATCACTTGAATCTGCAGAGTCTGACCAGCCCGGGGTGCGCCTACACGCCGCCGGAAATTCAAACCGCGTATAACCTTTCCGGCCTGTACACCGAAGGCTACGACGGCACCGGCCAGACGATCGGGATTATTGACTGGTGCGGCTCTCCCACCATCCAGGACGATGCCAACGCGTTCTCAGCTTATTTCGGATTGCCGGCGCTGACTTCGTCGAACTTCACCATCACCTACATCCCTTCGCCCAGCTTTTGCATCTCCCCCGATCAGGTAGAAATCAATATTGACGTCGAGTGGGCACACGCGGTTGCTCCCGGCGCCAACATCAACCTGATCGTTCCTCCCAATGCCGATTTCCAGGACATCGATCAAGCCGAATACATGGCCATAGACGACGGTCTCGCCAACGTTCTTTCGGGCAGTTATGGGGCTGAAGAACTGTATGTCCCAGCGAGCGAGTTGGATAATGGCAATCTGATTTCCGAGATTGGCGATATCCTCGGAATTGCCACCGACTTTTCCTCTGGCGACAGTGGCGACTTCACCTTCGGATATAGTTTCATCCCGGCGTCGGTCAGCTATCCCGCGGATTCCCCTTATGCCACGGCAGTGGGCGGAGTCACCCTGGCGCTAAACTCCGACAACTCGATCGCGTGGCAGGATGGTTGGGGGAATAACGAAATTCTCCTGGCCGAGGATGGCTACGTGCCTGACCCGCCCATTAACTTCGGCTTCTACGCGGGCGCGGGCGGCGGACCTAGCACTTGTGCAGTCCAGGACTCGTCCGGCAACTGTCTCGCTGGCTTCCCCAAGCCTGCTTATCAGAAATTGCTGCCGGGCAAGTACCGTCAACTTCCCGACGTTTCCTGGCTGGCCGATCCCTTCACCGGGGTTGTAATCCTCATTTCGGTGCCCGGTCAGCTT
>DATFZT010000222.1:0-2200 GCA_035314185.1 Terriglobales bacterium | reverse complement strand
GTCCGCAGTACGGCTTTTGGCCTTCGCGGACCGGCCTTGATCGTCAGACCAAGGCGTGCTGGAGATCTCCCGGTTCTCGTGCATGTTGTTTCTCAGCGTGCGCGGGTTCTCAGACTACGCAGGACCGACAGTCCACTCGCGATTAGCGTGGCTGCCGTGTTGCCTTCCTCCTACTCGGAATGAAGTCGGCATCCTGATCTACGGGCTTTTCGCAGCTCAATAGCCCCGCCCACCGATGCCTCTGGTCTACGCTTCAAGAAACACCTCACGATGTCCCCTGCAAGACTCGAGGCCAGGATGGATTCGCTACTTCCTTTCCTGTAGGGCTCTTGCATCCCCTACAACATGCCGGTTGTTCCGAAAACACTTACCGGCTGATTGTGTCGGGCGGGGTGGATTCGGAACTCAGCCTGATCTCCACCGAGAAACCGAGACGCCCTAAGGCATCGCAAGTGATGGTGAGCACGACGTTCCCGCCGCCGTTGTTTGGGTGCCTGTTCGGCGCCAAGAAATGGCACACCTCGTTTCAGCATGCAGTAAAGAATGATCAGCATATGATGAGCCACCGCGATAATCGCGCGTTTCTCGCCACGCCTTGGTGCTAGTCGTTGAAAGCGGGACCGAAAAACAGAGTCGCGCTTACGTGTTGCCGCCCATGCACACTGCACCAAAGCCGTACACAGATAAGGGTTGCCGTGGGTGGTTTGTGGTCCTTTCTGAATGCCTGCACTTTCCCGATTACCTGGACACAAGCCCGCCCAACTCGCCATCTGTTCAACGGTCGGAAAGGAGTCTAGGTCTGGCCCTGTCTCTGCCAAGATCGTGGCTGCCGAAAGTTGACCTACGCCGGGAATGGTTTGTAACAGTGTGAAGGCTTTCTGAAACGTAGAGAGTTGCATGCGCCGGAGGATTTCGGTGTCGAGTTCCTCCACTTCCTCTTCTAAGCAGGCCAGGTGACGCAGACAACCGCGGATCAAGAATCGCACATGATCGCTCATGCGATTGCCTTCGATAGCCTCGATCAGTTGCGGTGTCTTACGCTTGGCTGATCCGCGCGCCAATCCAGCGATTTCCTCTGGCGCAGCCCGCCCGTCCAGGAGTGCCAACAGCATGTGGAGCCCAGAGACACCGAACACGTCCGTAAGCACGCTGCCAATCTTCACATTGACTTGTTCCAGTAGCTTCTGCACCCGGTTCCGCTCGCGGGTAGCGTCTTGGGTTAGTTGCACTCGACGCCGAGTAAGATCCCGGAGCTGACGCACCGGCTCGGCAGGAATGTAACTGGACTTGACGTGATTGTGCCGCAGTAGGTCCGCTAGGTGCCCGGCATCTTTACGATCGGTCTTGTGGCCCTTCCGATTCTTCACCTCTTCAGGATTGGCCAGCACGACCGTGACATGGCCCTCCAGTAGATTGAAAACTGGAATCCAGTACGATCCCGTGCTCTCCATCACGACATCCGTTACACGCTCCTCGTTAAGCCAGTTCCGCAGTCGCGTCAAACCCGGGACAGTTGTGTCAAAGCGCCGCGTTTCACTGCGGGGCTCCTCGTGGGCAGCCCCGGTCAGGACGCAGCACACTAAAAAACGCTTGCCGATGTCAATGCCGGCGCAGCGCTCGATGAGCTTACCCATATTGCCTCCTCATCACCGAAGAGCCAGCGCATCAAGCATAAGTTGTTCCACGGGCTTCTCGCTCCAATCAGGGGATACACCAGCGCCAGCCAGGCACAGTTTTATCCGCGGGGTTTATTCCGCCATTCCGGCAACGTCCTTGCCTTCGGTGATAGAACGAGAATCAACCATGGGGTCGCACATCGACAACCACAGTGGAGTGCCGTGCTCGGCATCCCTATCTTTGCCAAAGTCGAGTCCCTGCAAAACGATGCCTCTCGTTTTCATGATCAGGGGTGAGCGCGAAGCGCGATCATCGAAGTTTTATCCCGGCGCACTGAAATCGCCATTCCACAAGCAATCTGCTGCCCTGACCATTGCAGCCGCGCCTATCATCTTTTCTCCCTCGAAAAGTGCATCTGGTCACATGCCCTCCTTGCGCCGGCCTACACAGTGCTAAGCTAGGCCGGCGGCAGCTGACATCTGCGGCGGCGAAAAGCTACAGGAGACAGACAGCATGAAGCGATCGGCAGCGGTCCTGGTAACGAGCTTGGTAGTGATATCGGCATTGTGCATCGGTTCCATGG